>NZ_JBSFHO010000012.1:129419-196889 GCF_053597075.1 Streptomyces sp. NPDC001514 | reverse complement strand
GGCGCCTGCTGCTCGCGCACACCGGCTGGGCCACCGTGGTCGACCCGGAGGGCGTGGACGACCTGGAACGCTCGGTGATCCGTGCGATCGGCCCGCAGGGCGGCGGCTACGGCTACCCGCCCGCCGGCGCTCCTCCCATGCCGTCCGCACCGCCGCCCGGGATGAACCGGCCGGGCCCCGCGCCCACCGCCGGCCGCCCGACGACCGCGGCACCGGGCCCCATGCCGGGCGCCCAGGTGCGCCGCTGGATCGAGATCAACGGCACCCGCCACCAGATCTCCCGCCCGACGATGGTGCTGGGCCGCAGCACCGAAGCCGACGTGCGGATCGACGACCCCGGCGTTTCGCGCCGCCACTGCGAGATCCGGACCGGAACGCCCTCGACGATCCAGGATCTCGGGTCTACCAACGGCATCGTGGTAGACGGGCAGCACACCACCCGCGCTACGCTCCGCGACGGCTCGCGGATCGTCGTGGGCAGCACCACCATCGTTTACCGGCAAGCCGAAGGGTGAAGCGGGGGCAATGTCAGAGCTGACCCTGACGGTCATGCGGCTGGGTTTCCTGGCCGTACTGTGGCTGTTCGTCATCGTGGCCGTCCAGGTCATTCGCAGCGACCTGTTCGGTACGCGCGTCACGCAGCGCGGCTCACGCCGCAACGCCGACGCACGCCCGCAGCAGGCCGCCCGCCAGGCCGCGGCGCCGCCCCAGCAGCGCCAGCAGTCCGCCCGGCAGCGCCGGGGCGCGCCCACCAAGCTCGTCGTCTCCGAGGGCAGCCTCACCGGCACCACGGTCGCCCTGCAGGGCCAGACGATCACGCTGGGCCGCGCGCACGATTCCACGATCGTGCTGGACGACGACTACGCGTCCAGCCGGCATGCCAGGATCTACCCGGACCGTGACGGCCAGTGGATCGTCGAGGATCTCGGGTCCACCAACGGCACGTACCTCGACCGGACCCGGCTCACCACTCCGACACCGATTCCGCTGGGCGCGCCGATCCGCATCGGCAAGACCGTCATCGAGCTGCGGAAGTAGTACGACAATGAGCGAGCGGAGCGAGCGAGCCGCGGCGGTCCCCACAACGGACCCCGCAGCAGTCCCGGCAGCGGGCCGGGACGGGCGGCTCCCGACCGGAGGGTGGGCAGTGTGGCTCGAGACCGGCTGTACCCCGAGCCGACGGGCGAGGTGCGCATGAGTCTGTCACTGCGCTTCGCCGCCGGATCGCACAAGGGCATGATCCGGGAGGGCAACGAGGACTCCGGCTACGCCGGCCCGCGCCTTCTCGCGATCGCCGACGGCATGGGCGGCCAGGCCGCCGGTGAGGTCGCCTCCTCCGAGGTCATCTCCACGCTCGTCCAGCTCGACGACGACGTACCGGGTTCGGACATCCTCACCTCGCTCGGCACGGCCGTACAGCGGGCGAACGACCAGCTGCGCGCGATGGTCGAGGAGGACCCCCAGCTCGAGGGCATGGGGACCACCCTGACCGCGCTCCTGTGGACCGGTCAGCGGCTCGGCCTCGTCCACGTCGGCGACTCCCGCGCGTATCTGCTCCGCGACGGCATGCTCACGCAGATCACCCAGGACCACACCTGGGTGCAGCGCCTCGTCGACGAGGGCCGGATCACCGAGGAAGAGGCCACCACCCACCCGCAGCGCTCCCTGCTGATGCGCGCGCTGGGCAGCGGCGACCACGTCGAGCCCGATCTCTCCATCCGCGAGGTCCGGGCCGGCGACCGCTACCTGATCTGCTCCGACGGGCTCTCCGGCGTCGTCTCGCACCAGACGATGGAGGACACCCTCGCCAGCTACCAGGGCCCTCAGGAGACCGTGCAGGAGCTGATCCAGCTCGCGCTGCGCGGCGGCGGCCCGGACAACATCACCGTGATCGTCGCGGACGTCCTCGACGTCGACGGCGGCGACACCCTCGCCGGACAGCTCAGCGACACCCCCGTCATCGTCGGCGCGGTCGCCGAGAACCAGGCGCAGCACAACGACGGCGGGGCCATGCAGACCCCCGCGGGACGCGCCTCCGGCCTCGGCCGCCCCGTCCCGCCGCCCCCCGGCGGCGGTTTCGGTCCGCCCGGGAGCGGCGACGACATGGGCTACGGCGGGATGCCGCCCCAGGGCAGCTTCGGGGCGTACACCGACGAGGACTTCGTCAAGCCGCGCTCCGGCCGTAAGTGGCTGAAGAGATCCTTCTTCATCGTGCTGGCGCTGGCCGTGGTCGGCGGCGGTCTGTACGGGGCGTGGCGCTGGACCCAGACCCAGTACTACGTCGGAGCCAAGGACAAGCACGTCGCGCTCTACCGGGGCATCAGCCAGAACCTGGCCTGGGTCTCGCTCTCGAAGGTCGAGAAGGACCACCCCGAGATCGAACTCAAGTACCTGCCGCCCTACCAGCAGAAGCAGGTCGAGGAGACCATCACCGAGGGCAGCCTCGGCGACGCGCGCGACAAGATCCAGGAGCTCGCCACGCAGGCCTCCGCCTGCAAGAAGGACGAGCAGCGCCGCGCCGCCGACCGCGCAGCCGGGGCGCAGACCGGTGAGGGCGAGGCCGGCGGTAGCACCGGCACGAAGCCCACCACCCAGTCCGCCAAGACCAAGCCGACCGCAGCGACTCCCTCTCCGGGCCCCACCCTCTCGGAGGAGGAGCAGAAGCTGGCCTCGAACTGCGGCAAGCAGTAAGCGGTATAGCGGTAAACCCGTAGGGGGCCTTTCTCCACCATGAGCGTTGTCACCAACACGACCACCATCGGCGCGATCGAACTGCCGAGCCGCCGCAACACCGAGCTGGCGCTGCTCGTCTTCGCCGTCGTCATCCCGGTGTTCGCCTACGCCAACGTGGGCCTCGCGCTCACCGGCAGCGTGCCCACCGGAATGATCGGTTACGGCCTCGGGCTCGGACTGCTCGCCGGTGTGGCGCACCTCATCGTGCGCAAGTTCGCCAAGTACGCGGATCCCCTGCTGCTGCCGCTGGCGACACTGCTCAACGGCCTCGGGCTGGTCCTGATCTGGCGCCTCGACCAGTCCCCGCGGCTGATCGCGCGTGCCCAGCGTGCCTTCGGCGGGTTCAGTCCCGACGCTCCCAAGCAGCTGCTGTATTCCGCGATCGGCATCGCGTTCTTCGTCGCCGTACTGCTCCTGCTCAAGGACCACCGGATCCTGCAGCGCTACACCTACATCTCGATGGCGGCGGCACTGATCCTGCTGATCCTGCCGATGTTCTTCCCCGCCCGGAACGGCGCGAAGATCTGGATCAGCCTCGGCCCCCTCAACCTTCAGCCCGGCGAGTTCGCGAAGATCATCATCGCGATCTTCTTCTCCGGCTATCTCATGGTGAAGCGCGACGCCCTGGCGCTGGCCAGCCGCCGCTTCATGGGTCTCTACCTTCCGCGCGGCCGCGACCTCGGACCCATCCTGGTCGTCTGGGCCATGTCGATCCTGATCCTGGTCTTCGAGACCGACCTCGGTACGTCGCTGCTCTTCTTCGGCCTCTTCGTGATCATGCTGTACGTCGCCACCGAGCGCACCAGCTGGATCGTCTTCGGTCTGCTGATGTCCGCGGTCGGCGCGGTCGGCGTCGCCAGCTTCGAGCCGCATGTCCAGCAACGTGTCGAGTTCTGGCTCGAGCCCTTCGCGGAGGAGACCTGGCGGCAGAGCGAGCAGATCGGTCAGGCCCTGATGTCCTTCGGTTCGGGCGGCGTGCTCGGCACCGGCCTCGGCCAGGGCAACTCCGACCTCATCGGTTTCGCCGCCAACTCGGACTTCATCCTCTCCACGGTCGGCGAGGAGTTCGGCCTTGCCGGAATGATGGCGTTCCTGCTGCTCTACGGCCTGATCGTGGAGCGCGGCGTACGGACCGCTCTCGCCGCCCGTGACCCGTTCGGAAAGCTTCTTGCGATCGGCCTCTCCGGCGCCTTCGCCATCCAGGTCTTCGTGGTCGCCGGCGGTGTCATGGGCCTCATCCCGCTGACCGGTATGACGATGCCGTTCGTCGCGTACGGCGGATCCTCGGTGCTCGCCAACTGGGCGCTCATCGGCATCCTGATCCGTATCAGCGACACCGCACGCCGCCCCGCGCCCGCCCCTGCCCCGTCCCCTGACGCCGAGATGACCCAGGTGGTCCGACCGTGAACAAGCCCCTGCGCCGGATCGCGATCTTCTGCGGGCTCCTCGTCCTCGCCCTGCTGATCCGTACCAACTGGCTCCAGTACGTGCAGGCCGAGGAGCTGAACGCCAACAGCAAGAACCGGCGGATCCAGATCGAGCGGTACGCGGCGGAGCGCGGCAACATCATCGTCGACGGCAAGCCCATCACCGGCTCCGTCGCGACGAGCGACACCGACTTCAAGTACAAGCGCACCTACGTCGACGGCCCCATGTGGGCCCCGGTCACCGGCTACGCGTCGCAGGCCTACGACGCCAACCAGATCGAGAAGCTCGAGGACGGCATCCTCACCGGCAACGACGACCGGCTCTTCTTCGACCGCACGATGGCGATGTTCACCGGCGACAAGAAGAAGGGTGGCAATGTCGTCACCACCCTGAACGGCAAGGCCCAGAAGGCCGCCTACGAGGGCCTCGGCAACAAGAAGGGCGCCGTCGCGGCCATCGACCCGCGCACCGGGGCGATCCTCGCGCTCGCCTCCACGCCGTCGTACGACCCCTCCACCTTCGCCGGCTACTCCGCCAAGGACGAGAAGGCCTGGCTGGCGCTGGAGAGGGACAAGGACAAGCCGAAGCTCAACCGCGCGCTGCGCGAGACCTACCCGCCCGGCTCCACCTTCAAGGTCGTCACGGCCGCCGCCGCGCTGGAGAGCGGCGTGGTCACGGACATCAACGCCCCGACCGACACTCCCGAGCCGTACATCATCCCGCTGTCCCGCAAGCCGATGATCAACCACGCCAACGGCTGCGAGAAGGCGAGCCTCAACAAGGCCCTCGAGGTGTCCTGCAACTCCGTCTTCGCCAACCTCGGCGACAAGGTCACCCGCGACAAGATGGTGGAGACCGCGGAGAAGTTCGGCTTCAACAACCCGGAGATCGACACGCCGGTCCGCGCCTCCGCCTCCGTCTACGACACGCAGATGGACCGCGGCGGCAATGCCCTGTCCTCCATCGGTCAGTTCAACACCGCGGCCACTCCGCTCCAGATGGCCATGGTCACGGCGGCGATCGCCAACGACGGCCGGCTGATGAAGCCGTACATGATCGACCGTCTTGAGGCGCCCAACCTGGACGAGCTCAGCAAGACCGAGCCGGAGGAGATGAGCCGCCCGATCTCGGAGAAGAACGCGCAGCTCCTCCAGGAGATGATGGAGAACGTCGTCGAGAACGGGACCGGTGGCAACGCGAAGATCGACGACGTGACGGTCGGCGGCAAGACCGGTACGGCCCAGCACGGCGTCGGGAACAGCAAGCGTCCGTACGCCTGGTTCATCTCGTACGCCAAGACCGACAGCGGCTCGCCGGTCGCCGTCGCCGTCGTCGTGGAGGACTCGTCGGGCACGGCTCGTGACGACATCAGCGGCGGCGGTCTCGCGGCGCCCATCGCCAAGAAGGTGATGCAGGCGGTGCTCGACAGCAAGGAGTGACGCATGTCACTGTCCCGGCGTCTTCTGCCGCATTACCGCACAATGCGATACCGGTCGCATATCAGGTCCCGGCCAAGGGCGGATCAGGCCCGGCGTGGCCGGTAGCGTATGCGCGAACAGCACACCGCCGGACCACACACGGGTGCGGTCGGGACTGACGGAGAGGGCTGGAACAGTTATGGAAGAGCCGCGTCGCCTCGGCGGCCGGTACGAGCTGGGCTCGGTGCTCGGCCGCGGTGGCATGGCCGAGGTGTACCTCGCCCACGACACCCGGCTCGGTCGCACCGTTGCCGTGAAGACGCTGCGGGCGGATCTTGCCCGCGACCCGTCCTTCCAGGCCCGGTTCCGCCGTGAGGCCCAGTCGGCCGCCTCGCTGAATCATCCCGCGATCGTCGCGGTGTACGACACGGGCGAGGACTACGTAGAGGGCGTCTCCATCCCGTACATCGTGATGGAGTACGTCGACGGCTCCACGCTCAGAGAGCTGCTGCACTCCGGGCGCAAGCTGCTGCCCGAGCGCACGCTGGAGATGACCATCGGCATCCTCCAGGCGCTCGAGTACTCGCACCGCAACGGCATCGTCCACCGTGACATCAAGCCGGCGAACGTCATGCTGACGCGCACCGGCCAGGTCAAGGTCATGGACTTCGGCATCGCGCGCGCCATGGGCGACGCGGGCATGACCATGACCCAGACCGCTGCCGTGATCGGCACCGCCCAGTACCTCTCCCCTGAGCAGGCCAAGGGCGAGCAGGTCGACGCCCGGTCCGACCTCTACTCCACCGGCTGCCTCCTCTACGAGCTGCTGACGGTCCGGCCGCCGTTCGTCGGGGACTCCCCGGTCGCGGTCGCCTATCAGCACGTGCGGGAAGAGCCGCAGCCGCCCAGCGTCTTCGACCCCGAGATCACGCCCGAGATGGACGCCATCGTCCTGAAGGCGCTGGTCAAGGACCCCGACTACCGCTACCAGTCCGCCGACGAGATGCGCGCCGACATCGAGGCCTGCCTCGACGGCCAGCCGGTCGCGGCGACGGCGGCGATGGGCGCGGTCGGCTACGGCGGCGGGTACGGCCCCCAGCACGGGCGCGGCGACGACCAGCCGACGACGGCGCTGCGCCAGGCCGACCCGGCGGGCCAGACGTCGATGCTGCCGCCCATGAACCCGGACGACGGCGGTTACAGCGGTTACGACGACCGTCCGGACCGCCGCCGCCAGAAGAAGTCGAACACCTCGACGATCCTGCTCGTGCTCGCCGGCATCCTGGTGCTCGTCGGCGCGATCCTCATCGGCAAGTCGGTCTTCGGCGGGGACGGCGGCGGAGGCGGCAAGGTCGACGTCCCGAACCTCGTCGGACAGACGTTCGATGAAGCCAAGCAGCTCGGGATCAACGCGAAGGTCAACGTCGTCCAGTCCGGGACCGGCCGCTGCGACGAGCCGAAGGGCAGCATCTGCAGCCAGACGCCCGCGAGCGGCAAGATGAACGAGGGCGAGACCATCCAGGTCGTCGTCTCGGAGGGCGCGCCGCTGGTCGAGGTGCCGGACGTCACGGAGAAGTCCGAGGAGAACGCGACCAAGATCCTGGAGGACAAGGGCTTCGACGTGAAGACGGAGTTCGTCGAGTCCGACCAGGAGGCCAACACGGTTGTCAGCCAGGACCCCGAGGGCAACACCAAGGCGGAGAAGGGGACCGAGGTCACCCTGAAGATCGCCAAGCAGGAGACGCTGCCGGTTCCGAACGTGGTGGGATCTCAGATCGCCGCCGCGAGGGACCAGCTGACGAAGCTCGGCTTCGTCGTCGAGGAACAGCCCGTCGACTCCGACAAGGCCGCGGGCGAGGTCGTCTCCCAGGACCCGGGGCCGGACACCAGCAAGCCGAAGGGCACGACGATCAAGCTGCAGGTCTCCAAGGGCCCGCAGACGGCCCAGATCCCGATGCCGGAGGCACGCCTCCGCACGGTGGCCCAGGCCAGGGCGGAGCTTGAGGCGGCCGGGTTCAAGAACATCCAGGTCCAGGGCTCGAACGACCCCAACGCCCAGGTGTTCAGTCAGAACCCGCAGCCAGGCACGCTGGTGGACCCGGCCACCACGCCCGTCGTCCTTGGCGCCGCCGGCGGGAACGGCCAGAACGGCGGGAACGACGGCGGCTTCATCGGAGGCTCCGATTAGCCGCTAGCCGACCCCGAGGCAGACAAGAAGCCCCGGCACCCTTCACGGGTGCCGGGGCTTCTTGTCGGAGCTGATCTCTCTCCGGGGAGACGTCCAGAAGATCGAGCGGAGGCTCTGCGACCACCACCGTCGGTTGCGGCACCTCGAGCACGCCCAAGGCCCACGCCCTTACACCGGCATCATGGCATCCATCGACGCCATGAACTCGCGGGAGTTCGAGCACCACGTCGCCGTCCTGCGCCCGATGCGCGCGCCATCGCCGAGACCCACCGCATCACCGTTGTGGACCGCGCCCACCTCTAGAAGTGGAGCGCCGGGGTACCGCTCCCGATCCTGCAGTAGCCAACTGCGACGGGTGGACGCAGAAAGGCCCGAAGCCGCAAGAGGAAGTTGCGGCTTCGGGCCTCGGCCATTCTAGGGAGACTGAGGTCCTTCCAGGACCTCAGTCGCAGTCAGCGCAGCTCCGCCGGCGGCGTACGGTCGCTGTCGACCTTCTCCGTGCGCTCCAGCTCGCCCCAGACGATGTACCGGTAGTCGGAGGTGTAGACGGGCGTGCAGGTCGTCAGCGTGATGTAGCGACCCGGCTTGGCCTTGCCCGACCCCTTCGGGACCGGCCGCAGCACGTCCACGTTGTACTTGGACGTCTCCTTGAGGTCCTTGAAGACCTTGTAGACGTACCAGGTCTCCTTCGTCTCGAAGACGATCGTGTCGCCCGTCTTGAGCTTGTGGATGTTGTGGAACTTGGCGCCATGGCCGTCGCGGTGCGCGGCCAGGGTGAAGTTGCCCTGCTTTTCGGTCGGGAGGGCCGACTTGACGGGGTCGGTGTAGTAGCCCGCGACGCCGTCGTTGAGGGTCTTGGGGTCGGTGCCCTTCTTGACCAGCACCTCGCCGTTCTTCATGGCGGGTACGTGGAGGAAGCCGATGCCGTCCTTGGTGTCCAGCGCGCCCGGGCCGCCCGCCCAGCGGTCGCGCACCAGGTCGCCGTCCTTGGCCGCCTCGCGGTCGGCGAGGACGTTCGTCCACCACAGCGAGTAGACGACGAAGAGGGCCAGCAGCACCCCCGCGGTGATCAGCAGCTCGCCGAAGACACTGATGACGCCGGCGATCCGGCTGCGCGCACGTGCCACTGCACCTGTCCCTGTCCCTGTTTACTTTCGTCTGAAGTCCGTTGAGATCCGTGCTCCGTCAGCCGACGAGCGCGTCCGGCTTGCCCTTGCTGCGCGGCCGTTCCTCGACCATCTTGCCCCACACGATCATTCGATAGGTACTCGTGAATTCCGGGGTGCAAGTGGTCAGTGTGATGTACCGGCCTGGCTTGGTGAAGCCCGAGCCGGGCGGCACGGGGCCGATCACCGTCACGTTGGACGGCGAGGTCTGGGGGAGGATGCTCGCCATCTTGTACGTGTAGTACGCGTCCTGCGTCTCGACGACGATGGGGTCGCCGGGCGTGAGGCGGTTGATGTAGCGGAACGGCTCGCCATGGGTGTTGCGGTGGCCGGCGACCGCGAAGTTGCCCTGCTTGTCGGAGGGCATGGCGGTCTTGAGCTGCCCGTCGGCGTAGTGGCCGACCATGCCGCGGTCGAGCACCTCGTGCTTGTCGATGCCTTCGGCGATGGGGACGACGACATCGAGCTTGGGGATGTGCATGATGGCGAAGCCCTGGCCCGGCTCGAAGGCGCCGGGGGCACGGCCCTTCGCCCAGTCCTCCTGGATCTCGTCGGCAACCTTGTTCCTCTCCTGCCCGGCGAGGATGTTCGTCCACCACAGCTGGTACGTGACGAAGAGCAGCATCAGCACGCCGATGGAGATGAAGAGCTCACCGAAGACCCGGCTGGCGATGACGGCCGGGCTGTCCTTCTGGGCACGGGCGGCCCGGCGCGCTTCGACGCGGGAGAGCGGGGCGCCCACGCCGCCCACGCCGCCCTCGGCCGCCTTCGCCGGTGCCGGTGGCGGTCCGCCCCGACGCCGCCGGCCGCGGGCCTTGGCGGCCCTGCGGCGCTCCGCGCGGCCCCCGGTGGGCTGCTCGGGTGCGCCCGAGTCGGCCCGGCGGGTGTCGGCGGTCCGGAGCGCGACGGTTTCGTCGTCGGGCACGGGCATGTACGCGGGCACGGGCTCGGGCTCGGGCTCGGACGGGGACTGCGGCACGTACGCGGTCGACTTCGAGGACGAGGACACGTACGCGGGCCGGGGCGGAGGCACGTACGCCGGCTCCGGCACGGGCTCAGACACAGGCGTCGGCGCGGGCCCGGGTACGTACCGGGGCTGCGCCTGCTGCCCGTACCAGTCGCGCTGGTAGCCCTCGGGGTCGTCTGCGGCGTACTGGCTGTAGCCAGACCACTCCTGCGGCTCCTGGGGCCCCTGGGGCTGCTCAGGCACGCTCCCGGCCCGGAACCACGGCGATCCCCCCTCGCCGCTCACGCCAGGGCCTTGCCCACCACCGGCGCCAGCCCTGCCGAGCGGCCGATCGCGCCCGTGTCGCCGCACTGCTCCAGCCAGTTGGCGAGCATCAGGTGTCCGTGCTCGGTGAGCACCGACTCAGGGTGGAACTGCACGCCTTCGACAGCCAGTTCACGGTGACGCAACCCCATGATGATGCCGTCTTCCGTGCGCGCCGTGACCTCCAGCTCGTCCGGCACGGTCTCCGGCTCCGCGGCCAGCGAGTGGTAGCGCGTCGCGGTGAAGGGTGAGGGCAGCCCGGCGAAGACGCCCTTGCCCTCGTGCAGCACGAGCGAGGTCTTGCCGTGCAGCAGCTCGGGGGCCCGGTCGACGACTCCGCCGTACGCCACCGCCATCGACTGCATGCCGAGGCAGACGCCGAAGACGGGCACGCCGGTCGCGGCACAGTGACGGACCATCTCGATGCACACCCCGGCCTGTTCGGGCGCGCCGGGGCCCGGCGAGAGGAGCACACCGTCGAAGCCGTCCTGCGCATGCGAGGTGGACACTTCGTCGTTGCGCACGACTTCACACTCCGCGCCCAGCTGGTACAGGTACTGGACGAGGTTGAAGACGAAGCTGTCGTAGTTGTCGACGACGAGAATCCGCGCGCTCACTGGCCGTCCACCGTCACATCATTGAACGGAAGCAGGGGCTCCGCCCAGGGGAACACGTACTGGAACAGCACATAGACAACCGCGAGGGTCAGCACGAGCGAGATGAGCGCCCGCACCCATGCGTTGCCCGGCAGATGACGCCAGATCCAGCCGTACATGCTGTCCCTTTCCGTTCGGTACGGAACCAGACTAAAGGTCGCCGGGGGCCCGTGGGTCAGCTGTGGAAAGCTTCCGGCTTGCCGTCCGTCACAGGTCGGGTGGCGTCGAGGTGCGCCCAGACGATGAGCCGGTGGCTGCTGCCCCACTCGGGATCACACGTGGTCAGCGTCAGATACCGGCCCGGCCCGTCGAAGCCGGACCGGCTGGGCACGGGGTCGATGACGGCGACATCACCCGGGACGGTCCGGTAGGGCTTCTGCTTGATGCGGTACGTGAACCAGGTCGTCCCGTCGTTGAGGATCACCGCGTCGCCGGGACGGAGCTTCGGGAAGTCCTTGAACGGGTCGCCGTACGTGCGCCGGTGTCCCGCCACCGAGAAGTTCCCGGTCTCGCCGAGCCGGGCGGTGGCGGCGTAGTGGCCGAGGCCCTTCTTCAGCGTCCCGGTCGCCGTGCCCTCCAGCACGGGCCAGTCCCAGCTCGCGCCGAAGCGGGGGATGTACATGACGGCGAAGGGCTTTCCGTCCACGTACTCCTTCGGGGCAGGCGGCGCGGGCGCCGGTGACTCCGGTGCCGCCGTCGACGGCTGGACGGGAAGCTGTACCCACTCCTCCTGCAGCTTGACGATCTCGCCGTCGGCCGCGCCCGCCGCCTTCACTCCGGTCCAGAACAGCACGTACACCACGAAAAGTACGATCACGGTGCCGGCGGTGATGCAGATCTCGCTGAAAGTCCTGACGATCAGTCGCGCCGGTTGCACCTGCGGCGCCGGTCGTTCCCGCCGTACCCGTCGCACCTGTCGCACCGACACCGGCGACCCCTCCCGGGAGCTAGCTCACAGGCTTCGCGTAGTGGAGATCCACTGTGCCCGAGTAGCCGGGGAGAGTCACCGCCTCGTGCTCGTCGACTTTCCAGCCGAGCCCGTAGGCCTGCACGTACAGCTGGTAGTTCTGGATCGCGGGCGACGCGGTCAGCGCGCGCTTGAGCCTGCCGGGGTCGCCGACGGCCGTGACCTTGTACGGCGGGGAGTAGACGCGGCCCTGGAGGATCAGGGTGTTGCCCACGCAGCGCACGGCGCTGGTGGAGATCAGCCGCTGGTCCATGACCTGGATGCCCTCGGCGCCGCCCTGCCAGAGCGCGTTCACCACGGCCTGCAGGTCCTGCTGGTGGATCACGAGGTCGTTGGCCTGCGGCTCCGGGTAGCCGGGGGCTGCCTGTGCGTTGGGCGGAGCATCATTGAGGGTGACGGAGACGGCCCGACCGCCGAGTTTCTTGGTCCCGGCGGCCTCCTCCAGGGACTGGAGCTTCTCGTCCTCGGCCTTGGTGGAACCGTCGTCGCGACGGGCGAGAGCGTCGACGTCCTTGCGGACCGCTGCCGTGGACTCGTCCAGCTCGGCGTTCCTCTCGCTGCGCTGCTGGATGAGGTCGGACAGCTTCAGCAGCGAGTCGTCGGTACGGAGGTTGGTGCCCTTGGCCGTGTTGAAGCTGGTGACGAAGATCAGCCCGGCGAGCGCGAAAACGGCAGCCGTCAGCAGCCGGACCGGCCGCCATGCGAAGCGGCGGTCCGGCCCGTGGGGGGAGTCGGCGGAATTGCTCAACGTACCCTTACTCCTACGGTGGCCGCGGAAGCACTACGCTAACGGACGCCCGGGGGTGCCGTGATCCCCCTCGCTCCCACCCGGCGCCAGCCACAGATCCCCTGCGCGGTCACGCAGCGCATCGACAGGAGAGTCCCTCGTGCCGAAGTCACGTATCCGCAAGAAGGCCGACTTCACGCCGCCCCCCGCCGCGAAGCAGGCGACCAACATCAAGCTGTCGAGCAGCAGCTGGGTCGCGCCGGTGATGCTGGCGCTGTTCCTCATCGGACTGGCCTGGATCGTCGTCTTCTACGTCACCGACGGCCGGCTGCCGATCCAGTCCTTCGGCAACTGGAACATCGTCGTCGGCTTCGGCTTCATCGCGGGTGGCTTCGCCGTATCCACACAGTGGAAGTAACCGCTTAACAGCGGTTGTCAAGCTCTGCCCCGAGGTTATCCACAGCGTTATCCACAGCGGTGGGAAAAGGTCTGACGATCTGTGGATAACTCAGAGAGTGTTGACGCCGATGTGACTACGGCGGCCGTTCCAGCGACATTCGCCATCACTGCTCGCCCCTTGTCCCTCCTGGGAAAACCCAGCTCAGGGACAAGGGGCACAGTTGTTCTCCACGGGGTGCACAAGATCCGCCACACGCTGTGGACAACTTTGGGGAAAGCTCGCGCTCACGTGAGCGACTGGGTCCTCAGGACGACGGTCACGATGATCGACAGCAGGACGAGTGCACAGGTACCGACCTGTACGAGAGTCCGTCGCTCACGCGGCGCGTGCACCATGCCGATGGCGACGACGGTGCCCGCGATCAGCCCGCCGACATGCGCCTGCCACGCGATGCCGCTCCAGGTGAAGGTGAAGAGCAGATTCAGCGCCAGGAGCGCGACCACCGGGCGCATGTCGTAGTTCAGGCGGCGCATCAGCACGACCGTGGCGCCGAGCAGGCCGAAGATCGCTCCTGAGGCCCCCAGCGAGGGCTGGTTCGGCGCGGCGAGCAGATAGGTGAACGCGCTGCCCGCCAGTCCGGAGAGCAGATACAGGGCCAGATAGCGCGCCCGGCCGAGCGCGGCTTCCAGCGGCCCGCCGAGCCACCAGAGCCCCAGCATGTTGAAGGCGATGTGCCAGATTTCCTGGTGCAGGAACATCGCGGTCACCAGGCGGTACCACTCGCCGTCGGCGACGCCGACCACTTGGACGGTCTGAGGGCTGAACGCCAGACCGATCAGGTCGAGCTGGTTGACGAGGGTGTCGGCGGAGACGGCGGCGAGGAAGACCGCGATGTTGATACCGAGCAGGATCTTGGTGACGAGACGGGGGTCACCGGATTCGACCGCACCCCCCGCGATCGTGCGGGGCCGGCTCGCGGCCGGGGCGTGCCCTGCGCCGGAGCCGGTGCGCACGCAATCGGGGCACTGGAAACCGACCGAGGCGCTGACCATGCACTCCGGGCAGATCGGCCGCTCGCAGCGGGTGCAGCTGATGCCCGTCCCGCGTCCCGGGTGGCGGTAGCAGCTGGGCGGCCCGGGCGTTGCCTGGGGCTGCTCCGGGCTTCCTGGCGCCTGATCCATGAGGTTTCCTCGTCTCCTGTCGTCTCTTGACAGTGCTTCGCCCCGCTCGTCTTACGGACAAGCGGGGCGGAAAGGTTCCCGTACGGGAATCTCCTCGTGCGAGGTCAGCCTTCGCGGGTCTCGACCACAACGGACTCGATCACGACGTCCTCGACCGGGCGGTCGGTACGCGGGTTGGTGCGGGTGGTCGCGATGGTGTCCACGACCTTCTTGCTGGCCTCGTCGGCGACCTCACCGAAAATGGTGTGCTTGCGCGTCAGCCAGGCGGTCGGTGCGACGGTGATGAAGAACTGCGAGCCGTTGGTGCCCGGGCCGGCGTTGGCCATGGCCAGCAGGTACGGCTTGTCGAAGGCCAGGTCCGGGTGGAACTCGTCCGCGAACTCGTACCCGGGGCCGCCCGTTCCGTTGCCCAGCGGGTCGCCACCCTGGATCATGAAGCCGCTGATAACGCGGTGGAAGACCGTGCCGTCGTACAGCTTGTCCGTGGACTTCTTGCCGGTCGCCGGGTGCGTCCACTCACGCTGACCGGTGGCGAGCTCGGTGAAGTTCTTGACCGTCTTCGGCGCGTGGTTGGGCAGGAGCCGGACCTTGATGTCGCCTTGGTTGGTCTTCAGGGTGGCGTAAAGCTGCTCAGCCACGATCTGCCTTCCTTAGTTCTTCTTTGACGTCCTCCGATCCTTGCACGGAAGTGCCGTCGGCACAGAAACCGTGACCCGGATGCCCGTACCGCATGCCGACCCCGCGCCCAACGGGCATGATTTCGAAAAGGGTGGAAAGGCGAACTGTGCCTTGCCTGGGAAGACAACCTCCCAGACCCCCGCGAACGCCACCGAGGAGGAGGATCCCGTGACCCGCATGGACAGCGTGCGCGCCGCGACCGGTACGGCGAAGGAGAGCGTGCTGCACGCCGCGGAAGTGGTGGCGCCCTACGCCGGCACGGCCAAGGGCCAGGCCGCTCTGTACGCGCACGAGGCTCGCGACTATCTCGCGCCGAAGGTGTCCCACGCCGCGCACGAGGCCCGCCGTCAGGCTCGTGCCCAGTACCGCACGCGTGTGGCCCCGCATGTGCCGCCGAAGGTCGACGACGCGGCTCACCGGGCCGCCGTCAGAACCCGGAAGGCCGCACGTCAGGCGGCGGACTACACGAAGCCGCGGATCGAGAGCGCCGTCGCGGCGGCTCAGCCCGTGGGGCTGGAGGCCGCGGCCCGATCCGCTGCTGCCCTGGCCGCGCTGCGCGGTCAGGTTTCGGCGAAGGAAATTCGGAAGCTTGCCAGGAAGCACGAGCGGCGGGCCAAGGTCGGCCGGGCTACCAAGGGCGTGGCCGTCCTCAGCGTCGTGGCCGTCGGGGTCTTCGCCGCCTGGAAGTGGTGGGACAAGCAGGCCAACCCGGACTGGCTGGTCGAGCCGCCGGCTCCCACCGAGGTCTCGGACCCGGGCGCTCCACTTGCGTCGGTCGACGGGAGCAGCCAGGCGGTGCTGGACCCGGAGGTTCAGGCGAAGCAGGCGGAGTCCGAGTCAGAGACGAACCGCGAGGACCGTCGCTGACCGGTGGTCGTATGCGGGTGGCTGCTGGTGGGCGCCGTATCCGTGCCTGGGCGGCCGAGGAGGCCTGACCGGGCGGAACAACCGATCCGGGTGTGGCGACCGATGCGTGCGCAGCGGACCGGGCGGGCGCAGCAACCCAGGCGGGCATGACGACCGGGGCAACGGGCGCCGGGAGCGACGATGGCTTCTCGGCGCCTCATGCCGCTGCCGGTGCCACTGCCGGTGCAGCGGTCGGTGCCTGTGCCGCGATGGGCTTCGGGTCGGCGTCCTGCCAGGCCCCTTGCGTATCGGCTTCGGCGTCGGGCACGGCGGGCAGATGGCGTACCGCCGGCGAGGCGCCGTGGGCCTCTGCTCTGATGCGCTGTTTGATCGTCGGCGGCAGGGACCGGTCCCGCGGTTGCCTGGGGCGGACCACTCTCACCCGCTGCGCGTGTCCGGCAGCCGTGGTACGCGGCCGCTCCTGAGTGGTGGTCTCCTCCGGCTGCCGGTTGGCCGACTGCGGAGCGGCCGAAGCGGAAGGTGCGAATCCCAGCGGGGCGAGCAGTGCGATGAACAGGGAGATGAAGGCGGTCCACAACTTCTTGACCGTGACGGCGGCGGCCATGACCCCTCGCTTTCAGGTAAGGGCGTTTTACATACCTTCCTCATGATGTGTACGCATCTCGGGAATCGTGGGATCCGCGCCACGCGTCGACAGATCTTCGGATGAACACCACCCGTACGGCCCTGAGCCTTCCGAGCTCGCTGAACCGGCCGTCGCCGCCGAAGCGCCCGCCCAAGCCGTGGGCAGAGGCTCTGCCGGGGCTGCGCAGGCCTTCTGCCGCACCAGGGTGAGCGCGACCAGTACCGCCGCGAGGCCGGACGCGCAACTCAGGGCGACGGTCGCCCCGTAACCCGAATTCTCGGCGAGCCGACCCGCCATAAGGGCAGCGATGCCCTGGCCGGCGATGAGCCCGCTGCCGAGCAGCGCCATCGCCTCTCCCATCCGTGTCGGCGGCGCGACCCGCTCGCCGAGGCCGAACAGACCGGCGAGCGCGCTCGTCACCGCCATGGCGCCCCACGCGAATCCGGCCGTTCCGGAGTCGCACAGCTGCTTGGCCGGCGAGCTGACGCCCGCAGCGAAGGCAGTAAGCACGACCGTCACCCCACGCGCCCGCCCGCGCAGCGGCATCTCAAAACCTGGACAAGCTGGGACGATCCTCCGACGCGGAGCCTCGTGAGCATCCCGATTCTGTCGTGTACGCGTCCATCGCACGCGCCGCGTCCGGGCATTCGGATCGGCGCTCGGCTCGGCGCTCAGCTCGATACGCAGCCGCGTCCGGGCCCGTAGACCGGAAGGCCTGGCGCACACACCGCGCACACCACAACACAGAAATGCCCCTCCGACCCACGATTCGCAGGTCGGAGGGGCACGCATCCGGTGGAGCCTAGGGGAGTCGAACCCCTGACATCTGCCATGCAAAGACAGCGCTCTACCAACTGAGCTAAGGCCCCGGAACGCAGACCAGAGTACCGGGTCACCCCCGGGATCTCGCAAAAGGATTGGGACTCCCGGTATTCGACCACTCTCCGTAGGATGCTCGACGGGTTCGCAGCAGCGAAGCCGACGCATGGGGAAGCGATGGGGAGACGCACATGGATGCAGCACAGCAGGACACCACCGCCAGAGCCAGAGAGCTCCAGCGCAGCTGGTACGGAGAGCCACTGGGGGCGCTCTTCCGTCGGCTGATCGACGATCTGGGGCTGAACCAGGCCCGGCTCGCGGCGGTGCTCGGGCTGTCGGCTCCGATGCTCTCCCAGCTGATGAGCGGCCAGCGGGCCAAGATCGGCAACCCCGCCGTCGTCCAGCGTGTCCAGGCTCTGCAGGAGCTGGCCGGGCAGGTCGCCGACGGAAGCATCAGCGCTGCGGAGGCCACGGACCGGATGGACCAGATCAAGAAGTCGCAGGGAGGATCCGTGCTCACCAGCACCGGTCAGACCACGACCAGCTCGGGCGCGCCGACGGTGCGCCGGGTGGTCCGCGAGATCCAGTCGCTGCTGCGGTCGGTGGCCGCGGCCGGCGACATCATCGATGCGGCGGACACACTCGCACCGACGCACCCCGAACTGGCAGAGTTCCTCCGGGTGTACGGCGCCGGGCGCACCGCGGAGGCGGTCGCCCACTACGAGTCGCACCAGAGCTGAACGAGGCAGCAGAACGCCGGACGAAGCCGGACGAGGCACGACGCCGGAACAGGGAACTGGGAGCGGGCGCAGCGCAATGGGTGAGGTCTTCGCGGGTCGGTACGAGCTGATCGACCCCATCGGTCGCGGTGGAGTCGGCGCGGTCTGGCGCGCCTGGGACCATCGGCGGCGGCGCTACGTGGCCGCCAAGGTCCTGCAGCAGAGCGATGCGCACACGCTGCTGCGCTTCGTCCGCGAGCAGGCTCTCCGCATCGACCACCCCCATGTCCTCGCCCCGGCCAGCTGGGCCGCGGACGACGACAAGGTCCTGTTCACCATGGATCTGGTGAGTGGCGGGTCGCTGGCGCACGTCATCGGCGACTACGGCCCGCTGCCACCGCGCTTCGTCTGCACCCTGCTCGACCAGCTGCTGTCCGGACTCGCCGCGGTGCACGCCGAGGGGGTCGTGCACCGCGACATCAAGCCGGCCAACATCCTGCTGGAGGCCACCGGGACCGGGCGGCCGCATCTGCGGCTGTCCGACTTCGGTATCTCGATGCGCAAGGGTGAGCCGCGGCTGACCGAGACCAACTATGTCGTGGGGACGCCCGGTTACTTCGCGCCCGAGCAGATGATGGGCGCGGAGCCGGACTTCCCGGCCGACCTCTTCGCGGTCGGGCTGGTCGCGCTCTATCTGCTCCAGGGCCAGAAGCCCGACTCCCGTGCCCTGGTCGAGCACTTCGCCGCGCACGGCACTCCGGGGGCCCCGCAGGGCATTCCCGAACCGCTGTGGCAGGTCCTCGCGGGCCTGCTGCAGCCCGACCCGCAGGCCCGGTTCCGGACCGCCACGGGTGCGCGCAAGGCGCTGACCTCCGCCGTCGAGCTGCTCCCGGAGCCCGGCATCGACGACGAGCCGGTCGAGGTCTTCGACCAACTCGGGCCGCTGCCGACCGGTTTCGGACCCGACGGCCCGGTGACGTCCGCTCCCGCCGCCCAGCCGGCGCCCGCCCAGCCCGCGTCCGCCCAGCCTGATCCGTACACCCACCGGACCGGATACAGCACCGAGCCCCACACCGGTCAGAACACAGGCCTGCAGCCAGGGCCGCAGACGGGCCACGGTCAGCCGGGCCACGGTCAGCCGGCGGTGGCGCCCTCCGTGCCCTCACCCTCCGAGACCGGCTCCTTCCATCTCGCCCCGCCACCGGACCAGCCCCCGAACCAGCCCGCCGTCCCCGCGCATGCGGCCTCCCCCCGTCATGCTGCCGCACCGGACTTCTCCCAGGCCCAGACGGCAGCGGTGTCGTACGAACAAGCTCCTACTCGTCAATACACCGCCCACGGCCCGCAGGTTCCCGTCCAGACACCCCCGGTCTCCCACGCCCCGGTCCCCGCGGCTCCCCAAAAGCGGCCGGGACCGCCCCCGAAGGTGGCGATCCCGGTGCTGCTCGTGGCGCTGGTCTGCTTCGCGGTCGGCATCTGGGCGCTCACCCAGGCCTGACCGCCCCCGTCACCAGCCGGCCGGCGGTCCGTACTGCGACTGGGACTGGGCCGACTGGGACTGGTGCTGGGACTGGGACTGCATCGGCGTTTGCGTCGGCGCCGGCGTCTGAGTCTGCGTCTGCATCGGCCCGTGGGCCGGTAGGTGCGCCGGCCCGGCCACGCGCCTCCGCGCGAGCAGCATCCAGGCCCCCAGCCCGAGCACCAGCACAGTCCCCGCACCGATGCCTGCGGCGCCGACCAGCTTCATCGCGTTGCTCTTCTCCGCCTTCTCGCCCTCCGAGACGCCGAAGTCGCCGAGCGGCCCGTCGTACGCGGGCGCGGCCTTCGCCGCGCCTTCGACATTGAGCCGCAGGGTCACGCCGAAGGGTTCCTTGCCGTACTTCTGGCCGAGCTCGGGATTCAGGCTGACGGCGAGGTAGTACGAGCCGGCGAACCGCATGCCGTTGACCTTGGCGCTGCTGTCGTAGCGGTTCTCGTACGCCACTTCCGGCAGCGGGTCCAGCGCGGCCTGCTTCTGCCTGCCGTCGTACGCCGTGCTGCCGTCGTCGACGAAGCCGCGCACCGGGTTGTACAGCTGCATGGTCAGCGCGTTGCCGATGTAGCCCTCGCCCGATCCGCTCCCGATGTCCGCGGTGGCGAAGATCTGCTGACCCCAGTCGACCGGCACCCGGTAGAAGTACGTGCGACCGGCCTTCATACGACTGGTCCACTCGCCCTCGGAGATCGCGGCGGCGTCGTTGAAGCTGGTGCCGCCGGCCCTCTCCTTCGGTCCGCCACCGGGCAGAGCGGGCGAGGCGGAGGGCCACGCGCTGGGCGCGTCGGTCGGCCCGCCCTCCTTCAGCGCGGGCTCGGTCACATGGCGGATCTCCAGCTCCCAGTCCTCGGGGGTGGAGGTCGCCGAGCCGGAGCGCTCGACCAGCACGTTGTACGCACCGGGCGCCTGGCAGCTCGATCCGTCCTTCTCGATGGTGCGGTACGCGTAGGCGGCGAAGGGCCTGGCGAACGCGGCCGCTCCGGCCAGGGCGTCGTTGCTGCTGCAGTTGCTCCCCTGGCTGTCCTGCAGGCTCACCTTGATGCCGTCGCCGTAGGCGAACTTCGCCCCCAGCTTGGGGACGGCGACCACCGACACATACGCGTTCTTCTTGCCGTCCAGGTCCACGCGGTAGTTGAGCTTCCCGCCGGGGCCGATCGAGGAGCGGTACGTCGCACCGTCCTTCAGTGCCTTGGCGTTCGCCGTGCTCTCCGCGCCCTCGATCGTCTGCGCGTCGGTGTCGAAGGCGTACGGATTGGGCTCACCGGCCGCCCACGCCGTCCCGCCCGGCAGCGCGGCAACCGCGCACATCGCCGCCACCCCGGCCAGCGTCACCCGGCCCCTGCTGCGCTGCCTCATCACGCGCTTCCCCTTGTCGTGTCCGTGCCCGTCGCCATGCGCCCCGCCATGCCCGCCGCCGTCGCCGTCGCCGTAGCCGTGGCCGCCCTGCGCCGCGTCGCCCGTACGCGTACGAAGAGGAGCCCCGCGATCAGGACGACCGCGCCGCCGGCAGCCGCGGCGGTCGCAGTGCCGGTCCATCCTGCCCCGCCAGTCCCGCCGCTGTCTGCGCGCGTGGCCGAATCGCCCCCCTTGTCCGCCTCGTTGCCCGGCTTCTTCGCAAGCACGGGGGCGTCGTGCTGCGGCCCGGCCTTCTCGTCGCCGAGCACCGCCACGCGCAGCACCACGCCGATCTGCGGGCTCTCCGCGATCTCGGCGGCCCGGGCGCCGAGCGTGACGGCGATGTAGAAGTCGCCCTTGGCGTGCACGGGGACGACATTGGGGTGGGTCTCGTGGCGGTTGGTCCAGGAGACCGGGACCGTGCCCATCTTCAACGCGGCAGGACGCCCGTTGTAGACCGTCTGGGGGATGAACTCGGCGGTGCCGCCGCCCACGGGCGCCCGGGCCGGCGTGTAGACCTCGGTGGCCCCGTACGACAAGGTCGAGGAGTGTCCCCGCTTCAGCGTCGGCTCGTTGGCGAACTCGACGTCGTAGCGCAGCTGCTGTCCCCAGCCGAGCGGCACCTTGTACCAGAGGGTCTGCGCGGGCAGCACCCGGTCGCGCCACACGCCCTGGCCGAGCTCCCTGGCGTCGTTGAACCCGGTGCCGCCGGCCACGTCCTTCGGGTCACCGAGAGGCAGGGCCGCCTCCTTGCCACCCTTTCCGTACTCGGGCCGGGACTCGGCGGGCCTGACGCCCTGGGGGAGCGGCCGCTCGACGCCGTACGTCAGCTCCAGCGGCCAGCGCGCGGCGTCGGAACCCTTCTTGCTCTCGCGCTCGACGACGAGCCAGTAGCGCCCCGCCTTGTCACAGCTCCCGAAGCCCTTCTCGCTCGGGACACGGGCGACTGCCGAGGTCAGCGTCGTCGCGCCCTCCCTCTGGAAGAAGTGCTCGGTGCTGGACTCGCAGGAACCGCCGGACGTGTCGGTGCCGTAGGCGATCCTGGTGCGCAGTGCGTCGAAGGTGTCGACCGCCGCCCCGGGCTGCGGCACCGCCGTCGCGGAGAAGTTCACAGTGGAGATGCCATCGAGGTCGACGGCGTAATGCCGTTTCTCTCCCGGCCCGATGGTGTCCAGGTACTGGCCCGGCGCGAGCGCGGGCGCCCCGCCGCGATCCGGCGTGCCCTCGACCCGCTCGCCCCGGAAACGGTAGCCGTCCGCCGACAGCTGGGCGGAGCGCTGCAACTGTCGCGCCAGCGCCTCGGCGTCGGGTGCGTCGTAGTAACGCCCGTTACCGGCCTCGGCGATGCACTCCAGCTGCTTGCGGGCCGTTCCGCGGACCTGGAAGCCGACGGTGTCGATGCGCAGCCCGATGCCGTCCTTCGCGAGCTGCTCGGCGACCTCACAGGGCTGCGGCGTACCGCAGTTGTCGTCGCCGTCGGAGATCAGCAGGATCGTGCGTGTGCCGATCGCCCCGTCGGCGGGCTTCGGAAGGTCCTGGGCGGCCTTCTGGAGCGACAGCCCGATGGGGGTGTCCCCCTTGGGTCGCAGGGACGCCACGGCCTGCTTCAGGGCCGCCCGGTCGAGCGCCTGTACGGGCCGGACCAGGCGGGTGTCGGTGCAGCCCCTGGGCCGGTCCGCGCCGTAGACCCGCAGGCCGGTGGGATGGCCGTCCGGGAGCGCGTCCACGACGGTGCCGACGGCGCGCTGTGCGGCATCCATACGTGTCCGTCCCGTGCCGTCGTCGTCGTCGTCGGCCATCGAGCCGGAGGAGTCGAGCACCATGACGAGGCTGCTCTTCCCGTCCACACGCGGCGCAGACGCCGCACTCCCCGCCGCCGCACTCCCGGCCGCCGTGCTTCCGGCCGCCGTGCTTCCGGCCGCCGCCACCGCAGGCAGCGGCCCTGTTGCCAGAGCGAGCGCCGCTCCACCGATGATGAGCGCCGCTCCTGCGCGGCGCCGCAGTCGTGCTGTCACCCGTTGCCCCCTCGTCCGAGTCCGCGACTTTGCCCCTGCAAGCTATTGATTTGCGTAAGCGAACTCAAGGGTCTTGCGTCACAGTCCGGCAACAGGCAGCAACCACCCCACGCAGCCCACGCGCGCAGCACAGCACGTGGGAGCAGCACAGAGCCCCGGCCGCTCGGCGGCCGGGGCTCCGTCACTCAGACGTGTTTGCGTCTCACACACCCGAACCTGCGGGCACGGAGTCGGTCGCCTCCGTCCACAGATCCTGCTCGGCGCGATCCGCCTGGATCTGGCGGTACACGAGGAGCCCGCCGATGGCGGCCAGTGCGACCAGGAGAAGCTTCTTCACCGCGCGACCTCGTCTTTCCTTGACGTATGAGGACTTCTGGCGCCCGACTATACACACCGATCGATACCGTTCGGTGACCTGAGCCCGGGCCGGCTCGCACCCCGGGGGCGTCCAACTCCCGCTGCCGCCATACGAAATCGGCCCGGACGGAGAGTCTCCGTCCGGGCCGATCGTCACTGTGGGGCTAACAGGATTTGAACCTGTGGCCTCATCCTTATCAGGGATGCGCTCTAACCAACTGAGCTATAGCCCCGCCGCGCTGCGCGCTGACTCCTGAAGATTAGCGCACGTGGGGGGCAGTCCCAAAATCGCCCGGGGCGGAGCCCCTGATCGATACTGCCTACCCCCCGGGACCTACGCCTACTCGTCCTCGGCGAGCGTCAGCTCGACGCCGCCCACGAACCCGGCGGAGATGTTGTAGATGAAGGCGCCCAGCGTCGCCAGCGCCGTGGCCAGCACCACATCGATGACGGCGATCACCGAGGTGAAGATCAGCACGCGCGGCAGCGACAGGAACGACTGCAGATCGAAGCCGTTGCTCTCGTTCGACCCGGTGGCCTCGCTGATCGTGCCGCCGACCGTCGAGAAGACGCCCATGGCGTCCATGACCATCCACAGCACAGCGGACGCGACGATCGTGCAGATACCCAGCGCGATGGAGAGCAGGAAGCTCACCTTCATCACCGACCACGGGTCGGCCTTGGCCACCCGGAGCCGCGCCTTGCGCGTCCGCGGCTGGGTGGTCGCTCCGGTACGCGGCCGGCGGACGGCGGCGGCCGCCTGCCCTCCGGCCTGACCCGGCTGTCCCGGCTGACCGGCGCGCTGCTGGCCCCCCTGCGTACCCGTACCGCCCTGGGGCGAGGGGTACGCCTGGGGCGGGTGGTACGGCTGCGTTCCCTGCTGCACCGGCTGCTCCCCGCCGTAGGTCTCGTACGGGGGCTGCGGCCCCCGGGTGTCCGTCACCGTAACCCCCTGGGAGTCCGTGGCGGAGCCAGGGGTGCCGTCCGGTCCAGCAGCTCCGCCGTCGGCCGATCCGGCACCCGTGGCTCCACTCACGCTCTACTCCTCGTGCTCCCCGGCCGAGGGCTCCGTGCCCTCGCCGGCCCGACCGGTCTCGGCGGACTCGACGGCCTCGACTGTCTCGACGGCCTCGACCGCGACACCGTCCTCGGCGCCCGCCGCCCCTTCGACCTCTTCGGCCTCGCGACCGGCCTCGGCGTTGCGGGCGATACCGACCACGGCATCGCGCTTGCCCAAGTTGATCAGTTGGACGCCCATGGTGTCACGGCCCGTCTCCCTGACTTCGTTGACTCGCGTACGAATCACACCACCGGACAACGTGATGGCGAGGATCTCGTCGGTCTCCTCGACCACCAGCGCGCCCACGAGCGAACCGCGGTCCTCCACGATCTTGGCGGCCTTGATTCCGAGGCCACCGCGGCCCTGGACGCGGTACTCGTCGACGGCGGTCCGCTTCGCGTAGCCGCCGTCGGTGGCAGTGAACACGAAAGTACCGGGCCTGACCACATTCATCGAGAGCAGTTCGTCGCCCTCACGGAAACTCATGCCCTTGACGCCGGACGTCGCACGGCCCATCGGCCGCAGGGCCTCGTCCGTGGCGGTGAACCGGATCGACTGCGCCTTCTTGCTGATGAGCAGCAGATCGTCCTCCGCCGACACCAGCTCGGCGCCGATCAGCTCGTCGTCGCTGCCGTCCTCCGTCTCCCGGAGGTTGATCGCGATGACACCGCCCGAGCGCGGGGAGTCGTAGTCCTTCAGAGAGGTCTTCTTGACCAGTCCGGCCTTGGTGGCCAGGACCAGATAGGGCGCGGCCTCGTAGTCGCGGATCGCGAGGATCTCGGCGATCTGCTCGTCCGGCTGGAAGGCCAGCAGGTTGGCGACGTGCTGGCCGCGGGCGTCCCGGCCGGCGTCCGGCAGCTCGTACGCCTTCGCCCGGTAGACCCGGCCCTTGTTCGTGAAGAACAGCAGCCAGTGGTGCGTGGTCGAGACGAAGAAGTGGTCGACGATGTCGTCCTGCTTCAGCTTCGTGCCGCGCACGCCCTTGCCGCCGCGCTTCTGCGAGCGGTAGTCCTCGGTTTTGGTGCGCTTGATGTAGCCGCCACGCGTGATGGTGACGACGATGTCCTCCTCGGCGATCAGGTCCTCGATGGACATGTCACCGTCGAAGGGGATCAGCTTGGAGCGCCGGTCGTCGCCGAACTTCTCGACGATGACGGCCAGCTCCTCGCTGACGATCCCGCGCTGCTTCTCGGGCGAGGCGAGGATCTGGTTGTACTCGTTGATCTTCGCCTGCAGCTCGTCGTGCTCCTGCACGATCTTCTGCCGCTCCAGGGCGGCCAGCCGGCGCAGCTGCATCTCCAGGATCGCATTCGCCTGGATCTCGTCGATCTCCAGCAGGCCCATCAGGCCCTCGCGCGCGACCTCGACCGTGTCACTGCGCCGGATCAGCGCGATGACCTCGTCGATCGCGTCGAGCGCCTTGAGCAGACCACGCAGGATGTGGGCCCGCTCCTCGGCCTTGCGCAGCCGGAACTTCGTCCGCCGGACGATGACCTCGATCTGGTGCGTCACCCAGTGGCGGATGAACGCGTCGAGCGACAACGTACGCGGCACACCGTCGACCAGCGCCAGCATGTTGGCGCCGAAGTTCGTCTGCAGGTCAGTGTGCTTGTAGAGGTTGTTCAGGACCACCTTGGCAACGGCGTCGCGCTTGAGCACGATGACCAGGCGCTGGCCGGTACGGGACGACGTCTCGTCACGGACGTCGGCGATGCCGCCGACCTTGCCGTCCTTCACCAGGTCGGCGATCTTCTGCGCGAGGTTGTCCGGGTTGACCTGGTACGGAAGCTCCGTGACCACCAGGCACTGGCGGTTCTGGATCTCCTCGACCTCGACGACCGCGCGCATCGTGATGGAGCCGCGACCGGTGCGGTACGCCTCCTCGATGCCCTTGCGGCCCACGACCAGCGCACCGGTCGGGAAGTCCGGGCCCTTGATCCGCTCGATCAGCGCGTCGAGGAGCTCCTCGTGGGTGGCCTCCGGGTGCTCCAGCGCCCACTGGGCACCGGCCGCGACCTCGCGCAGATTGTGCGGCGGGATGTTGGTGGCCATACCGACGGCGATACCGGCGCTGCCGTTGACCAGCAGGTTCGGGAAGCGCGCCGGCAGAACCGTCGGCTCCTGGTTGCGGCCGTCGTAGTTGTCCTGGAAGTCGACGGTCTCCTCGTCGATGTCCCGGAGCATCTCCATGGACAGCGGCATCATCTTGCACTCGGTGTACCGCATGGCGGCGGCCGGGTCGTTGCCCGGGGAACCGAAGTTGCCGTTGGAGTCGACCAGCGGCATCCGCATCGACCACGGCTGCGCAAGACGTACGAGCGCGTCGTAGATGGAGGAGTCGCCGTGCGGGTGGTACGTACCCATGACGTCGCCGACGACGCGGGCGCACTTGTAGAAGCCCTTCTCGGGCCGGTAGCCGCCGTCGTACATCGCGTACAGCACGCGGCGGTGGACGGGCTTGAGGCCGTCCCGTACGTCGGGCAGCGCGCGGGACACGATGACGGACATCGCGTAGTCGAGGTAGGAGCGCTGCATCTCGGTCTCGAGCCCGACGGGCTCGATCCGCAGCTGCTCTTCCTCTTCGGTTTCCGTGGTCGCGGGAGTCGCGGGAGTGTTCTCGTCGGCCATTGCTGGTCTTCAGTCCTTTCGTGCGGTCAGCTGAGACCGACTCAGATGTCGAGGAAGCGGACGTCCTTGGCGTTGCGCTGGATGAACGAGCGCCGAGCCTCGACGTCCTCGCCCATCAGCACCGAGAACAGGTCGTCGGCCTGCGCGGCGTCGTCCAGGGTGACCTGGCCGAGGACACGGTGCTCGACATCCATGGTGGTGACGCGCAGCTCCTCGGCGTTCATCTCGCCGAGACCCTTGAAGCGCTGGACCGAGTCGTCCTTGATCCGCTTGCCCTGCTGCTTGCCGAGCTCGATGAGCGCGTCGCGCTCGCGGTCCGAGTACGCGTACTCGAAGTCGTCCCGGCCCCACTTGATCTTGTAGAGCGGCGGGCGGGACAGGAAGACGTGCCCGGCCTCGACCAGCGGCCGCATGAAGCGGAACAGGAACGTCAGCAGCAGCGTATTGATGTGCTGGCCGTCGACATCGGCGTCCGCCATCAGAATGATCTTGTGATAGCGGAGCTTCTCGATGTCGAAGTCCTCGTGGACTCCGGTACCGAAGGCCGAGATCAGCGCCTGGACCTCGGTGTTCTGAAGGATCTTGTCGATCCGCGCCTTCTCGACGTTCAGGATCTTGCCTCGGATCGGCAGGATGGCCTGGTACATCGGGTTCCGGCCGGACTTGGCCGAGCCGCCGGCGGAGTCACCCTCGACGATGAAGATCTCGCACTTGATGGGGTCGTTCGACTGGCAGTCGGACAGCTTGCCGGGCAGCGAGGCGCTCTCCAGCAGGCCCTTGCGCCGCGTCAGGTCGCGCGCCTTGCGGGCGGCCACGCGCGCGGTGGCGGCCTGGATCGCCTTGCGGACGATGTCCGCGGCCTCGTTGGGGTTGCGGTCGAACCAGTCGGAGAGGTGCTCGTGCACGACCTTCTGCACGAAGGTTTTCGCCTCCGTGTTGCCCAGCTTGGTCTTGGTCTGGCCCTCGAACTGCGGCTCGCCGAGCTTGACGGAGATGATGGCCGTCAGGCCCTCGCGGATGTCCTCACCGGTGAGGTTGTCGTCCTTCTCGCGCAGCAGCTTCTTGTCGCGCGCGTACCGGTTGACCAGGCCCGTCAGCGCGGCCCTGAAGCCCTCCTCGTGCGTACCGCCCTCGTGCGTGTGGATCGTGTTCGCGAAGGAGTACACGCCCTCGGTGTACTGCGAGTTCCACTGCATCGCGATCTCGACCGAGAGCGTCCGCTCCTTGTCCTCGGCCTCCACGTCGATCACGGTCGGGTGGATCAGGTCGCCCTTGCGGGAGTTGAGGTACTTCACGAAGTCGACGATGCCGCCCTCGTAGTGGTACTTCACCGTCCTCGCCGGCTGCTCCTCGGCCGCCTCGGCGTCGGGGTCGTCGGCGTTCATCGTCGCCTTGGCCGACTCGCGCTCGTCCGTGAGCGTCAGGGTCAGGCCCTTGTTGAGGAAGGCCATCTCCTGGAAGCGGCGCGCGAGCGTCTCGAAGGAGTAATCGGTGGTCTCGAAGACGTCCGGGTCGGCCCAGAAGGTCACGGAGGTGCCGGAGTCCTCGACCTGCTCGTGCTTGGCGAGCGGGGCGGTCGGCACACCGAGCTTGTAGTCCTGCGTCCAGCGGTAGCCGTCGCGCTTGATGTCGACCGAGACCTTGGTGGACAGGGCGTTGACGACGGAGACACCCACACCGTGCAGACCGCCGGACACGGCGTAGCCGCCGCCGCCGAACTTGCCGCCCGCGTGCAGGACGGTCAGCACGACCTCGACGGCGGGCTTCTTCTCGACCGGGTGGATGTCCACCGGGATGCCGCGGCCGTTGTCGACGACGCGGACGCCACCGTCGGCCAGGATCGTGACGTCGATCGTGTCCGCGTGGCCGGCGAGCGCCTCGTCGACGGAGTTGTCGACGACCTCTTGCACAAGGTGGTGGAGTCCGCGCTCACCGGTCGAACCGATGTACATGCCGGGGCGCTTGCGGACCGCGTCCAGCCCCTCGAGGACGGTGATCGCGCTGGCGTCGTACGACGAGGGCGCCAGAGCCACGTCGGTCCCGTCGGCAGCAGTGGAAGGAATGTTCTCGTTGGGGTTGCCGGAATCGGCCACGAAGCGCCCTTTCTGGCACAGCACAAGCCGTTCTCCGCGATCGCGGGAGCGGCTGCGTCGTTCGGCATTAATCGACGTGTCCCGTCCATCGGGCGGGATTCCCTACCAGTCTACCGGTACCGCCGACACTCATGGGGGTTTGCCGGTACCTGAGTCCGCATGTGCCGCCCTGAACGGGCGCCGACCGACTCCCCATATCCGGGAAGGGGCTCCAAGAGGCTCACACGGGCATTGAGCGCTTCGGCCTGTCAACCTCCGGCTACGGTGAGGGACGCCTCATGAGCCACGTGGGTTTCGGGCGGCACACCGGGCCGTGACAGGGGTACGGCGCGGGCCCTGCCCGGGCGCCCGCGGGGGCGCCCCGCGGACGGCGTCGGGACTCAGGGCCGTCGAGGGGGAGACGAGTCCGGGCTTCGGCCAGTGCCCGGATCGAGTGCCGGGACCGGGGGCAGAACCCCCCGTGCGGAAGGGGCGGGGGTGGGAGAAGGTCAGCCGTAGGTGTCGCCCGGGCCCGTGCTGCCCGGGGCGCGGAGCGAGCCGTACCGACGTGGGGGGCCGCCGGGGCCGAGAACCTTGATCAGGCGGACTGTTCCCTGGCCGAGGTCCTCGTTCAGCCGGGCCACCAGCCGCGGCGCCAGCAGCCGCAACTGCGTGGCCCACGCGGTCGAGTCGCACTGCACCGTCAGCACACGCTCGTCCGGATCCTCGTCGTACCGCAGCGGCACGCAGTGCTTCGCCAGGTCCTCGCCCACGATCTGCGGCCAGCGCCCCATCACACCGCCCACCGCCGCAGGCGTCTCCCAGCCCCGCTCGGTGATCAGCCGATTGATCGCCGCACCGAGCGGCAGCGGGTCCCGGCCGTCCGCACGAGCCCCGGACCGCAGTCCGCCGCCCCGCCTGGCCTGCCGTTTCTCCTGCGCCGCCGCGCCCCGCGCCCGGGCCTGCTCCTTGGCCGCGCGCAACGCGACCCGCGCCAGGTCCACCCCGGAGGCCTCAGGAACCCCAACCGCCTCGTTCTCGCTCATACGCGCTCCACCGCCCCGTCCGCGACGGAATACCGCGCGCCCGCCAGCACTCCCGGAACATCGTCGTCCACCGCTGCCGTCACCAGCACCTGCTCACCTGGAGCCACCAATTCCGCGAGTCGCTCACGCCGCCGGGCGTCCAGCTCTGCGAAGACGTCGTCGAGGACGAGCACCGGCTCGTTGCCCTCAGCCCGGAGCAGGTCGTACGAGGCCAGCCGCAGCGCCAGCGCGTACGACCAGGACTCGCCGTGGCTCGCGTACCCCTTCGCCGGCATCTCGCCCAGCTTGAGCACCAGCTCGTCACGGTGCGGCCCGACGAGCGTGACGCCTCGCTCGATCTCCTGCTTGCGCACCTCAGCGAGCGCGGCGATCAACTGCTCGTACAGCTCCTCACGGGTGTGCGCCTCCGCGCCCGCCGACCCGCGGTACTCGAGCGCGACCGGTCCGCCCCCGGGCGCAAGCTGCTCGTACGCCTTGTCGGCGAGCGGCTGCAGCGTCGCGATCAGATCCAGTCGCCGCGCGAGCAGCTCCGCTCCCGCCCGTGCCAGGTGCTGGTCCCACACATCGAGCGTCGACAGATCCATCGACCGCCCGCCGTGCCGCCGCGCCATCGCCGCCGACTTCAGCAACGTATTGCGCTGTTTGAGCACCCGCTCGTAGTCCGCCCGCACGCCGGCCATCCGCGGCGAACGCGCCGTGACCAGCTCGTCCAGGAAGCGCCGCCGCTCGCCCGGATCGCCCTTCACCAGCGCCAGATCCTCCGGCGCGAACATCACGGTCCGCACGATCCCGAGCACATCCCGGGGCCTGACCTGCGAGGACCGATTGATCCGCGCCCGGTTCGCCCGGCCCGGATTGAGCTCCAGCTCGATCAGCTGGGACCGCTCGCCCTGGGTGACGGCCGCGCGGATGACCGCCCGGTCCGCTCCCATCCGTACCAGCGGGGCATCCGATGCGACCCTGTGACTGCCGAGGGTCGCCAGATAGCCGACGGCCTCGACCAGATTGGTCTTCCCCTGTCCGTTCGCCCCCACGAACGCGGTGACGCCCGGGTCGAGCGGGACCTCGACCCGGGCGTACGAGCGGAAGTCGGCCAGCGACAGATGCGTGACATGCATATCGACGCCGACCTCCCCCGGCTTACCTCTTACTGCCTACTGCCTACCGCCTGCTGCCTGCTGCTTCACCGCACATCGACAGGCATGACCAACAGGCTGTGGATTACTTGTTGCTCTCGACCGCGTGCCCGCCGAACTGATTCCGCAGGGCCGCGATCATCTTCATCTGCGGAGAGTCGTCCTGGCGGGACGCGAACCGCGCGAACAGCGACGCGGTGATCGCGGGCAGTGGCACCGCATTGTCGATGGCGGCTTCCACAGTCCACCGGCCCTCACCGGAGTCCTGTGCATAACCGCGCAGCTTCTCCAGGTGCTCGTCCTCGTCCAGCGCGTTGACCGCGAGGTCGAGCAGCCAGGAACGGATGACCGTGCCCTCCTGCCAGGAGCGGAAGACCTCACGGACATCGGTGACCGAGTTGACCTTCTCGAGCAGCTCCCAGCCCTCGGCGTAGGCCTGCATCATGGCGTACTCGATGCCGTTGTGAACCATCTTCGCGAAGTGGCCGGCGCCGACCTTGCCCGCGTGCACCGAGCCGAACTCGCCCTCCGGCTTCAACGCGTCGAAGATCGGCTGCACCCGAGCGACGTGCTCGGCATCGCCGCCGTACATCAGCGCATAGCCGTTCTCGAGGCCCCACACGCCGCCCGACACACCGCAGTCGACGAAGCCGATGCCCTTGATGCCGAGCTCGACCGCGTGCCTCTCGTCGTCCGTCCAGCGGGAGTTGCCGCCGTCGACGACGATGTCGCCGGGGGACAGGAGCTCGGCCAGCTCGTCGATGGTGGACTGCGTCGCGGCGCCCGCCGGGACCATCACCCACACGACGCGAGGACCCTTGAGCTTGGCCACAAGCTCCTCGAGGCTGGGGACATCGGCGAGGTCCGGGTTGCGGTCGTAACCGATGACGGTGTGGCCTGCGCGGCGGATACGCTCGCGCATGTTGCCGCCCATCTTGCCGAGGCCGACGAGACCGAGCTCCATCAGAGATTCCTTTTGCGTCGTGTGCAGTTTCGTACCCGCGTCCGAGCCTACGCCCGGACGTGGTTGCACACCTGTGGGGTCAGCCGCTCATGCGGCGCACGGCCTGCGGCCGCTCTCAGCAGGTCAGCCGCTCAGCCGCACCGGCATGATCAGGTACTTGTAGGCCGCGTCCGCCTCCGCGTCCATCGCCAGCTTGCCGCTGAGCAGCGCGGGCTTGGTGGAGGTGGTGAAGGAGAGCTGGGCAACCGGCGAATCGATCGCGCTCAGGCCGTCCAGCAGGAACGTCGGGTTGAAGGCGATCGAGATGTCGTCGCCCTCCAGCTGAGCGTCCACACGCTCCACAGCCTGTGCATCGTCGCTTGAACCGGCCTCCAGGATCAGCACGCCCTGCTCGAAGCTGAGCCGCACCGGCGTGTTCCGCTCGGCGACGAGGGCGACACGCTTGACGGCCTCGACGAACGGCGCGGTCTCGATCACCGCGACCGAGTTGAACTCGGTGGGGAACAGCGTCCGGTACTTCGGCAGGTCGCCCTCCAGCAGCCGCGTGGTGGTGCGGCGGCCGGCGCCCTCGAAACCGATCAGACCCTCGCCCGCACCGGAGCCGGAGAGCGCCAGGGTGACGGTGTCACCGCTGGTCAGCGCCTTGGCGGTGTCCAGAAGCGTCTTCGCGGGCACCAGGGCGACCGCGGAGGCGTCCGGGGACTCCGGCTTCCACAGGAACTCGCGGACCGCGAAGCGGTAGCGGTCGGTGGAAGCCAGCGTGACGGTGTCGCCCTCGATCTCGATCCGAACACCGGTGAGGACCGGCAGGGTGTCGTCGCGGCCCGCGGCGATGGCGACCTGGGCGGCGGCGGAGGCGAAGACCTCGCCGGAGACCGTGCCGGTCGCGGTCGGCATCTGCGGCAGTGCCGGGTACTCCTCCACAGGGAGCGTGTGGAGTGTGAAGCGCGAGGAGCCACAGACGACGGTCGCCCGTACACCGTCTGTGGAAATCTCCACCGGCCGGTTGGGGAGGGCGCGGCAGATGTCGGCGAGGAGACGGCCGGAGACGAGGACCGTGCCGTCCTCCTCGACCTCCGCCTCGACCGAGACCTTCGCCGAGACCTCGTAGTCGAAGCTCGAGAAGCTGAGAGCGCCGTCCTCCGCCTTCAGAAGAAGGCCCGCGAGAACGGGCGCCGGCGGACGGGCCGGGAGGCTCCTGGCCACCCACGCCACCGCCTCCGCGAGTACATCGCGCTCCACCCGGATCTTCACCGGAACCGCCTCCTGCTGTTGCTCGCTCGCCCTGCTGGCCTTCGTCGGCATGGGGTCCCCAGCCGGAGCCAGGGGCCGATGCCGGAGACCAGTCTGACGCACGGCACCGACACTCGGTGCGGCTCGGGGTCAAGTCGAGACAAGAGGCAGCCGGAGCTCCGGCGCCGAGTTGTGCACAGGGCCCTCTTCGAAGCGAATTCCCCGGTAACTCAGAGTGGGAGTAGTAGTAGGTCCTGTGGAAACCGTGGATAACGCCATCCACGCAGGTCAGCCCAGATTTTTTGTCCACCGGCCCTGTGGGTGCGAGCAGTGGACAACCAGGGCTCTCTGTGGACGCCCGAAAGTTCTGCACACCCGATGCACAGGCCACAGGTACTTCTCCCCAGTGCTGTCCCCAGCTTTACCCAGGTTCCCCACAGCCCAATCCAGCCCCTTGGTGTGACGGCTTTCACTCGGTCCGGTGAGCTAGGGCGTTTCGTTGCCGAACAGTGGACAGGGGTGTGGAGAAGCTGTGGGCAACATGGCCTCGCCTGTGGGCCGGGTGGGGACAACCTGGATCAAGCCTTGTGGACGAGCCGCCCGTCCACAGTCTGTGGAGCGCGGTTGGCCACAAATCCACAACCAGCTGACCTGGAGTGATCAAGTCTCGGCATTCGGCCCTGTGGACGCAATCTGGACAACTCGGGAGTCCCCAGGCTGTGGACGGAAGATCGTCCGCACTTCTGTGGAGAACGGACCGACGCCGGTACGTATTCGAACACCGCGACGGCGAGTCCATGGCGGCGCGGTGGCGTGGCGGCGGCATGGCGACCGCATGAGGACGGCATGAGGACGGCATGGCGACGGCGCGGGACAGGGCACGGAACGCCGAAGGGCGCCCCGGGAGCAGATCCCGGGGCGCCCTTCGGCGCGGTCGGCACAGCCTGCTGTGCCGACCTTGCAGTCCTGCGGAAGCCGGCGTCAGCCGTTCTTGATGCGGTTGGTGAGCTCGGTGACCTGGTTGTAGATCGAGCGCCGCTCGGCCATCAGCGCACGGATCTTCCGGTCCGCGTGCATCACCGTCGTATGGTCGCGGCCACCGAACTGCGCACCGATCTTCGGCAGCGACAGATCCGTGAGCTCGCGGCAGAGGTACATCGCGATCTGGCGTGCGGTGACCAGCACCCGGCTGCGCGAGGACCCGCAGAGGTCCTCCACCGTCAGCCCGAAGTAGTCGGCGGTCGCCGCCATGATCGCACTCGCGGTGATCTCCGGTGCGGTGTCCTCGCCGCCCGGGATCAGATCCTTGAGGACGATCTCGGTGAGCCCGAGGTCGACCGGCTGCCGGTTGAGGCTCGCGAAGGCCGTGACCCGGATGAGCGCGCCCTCGAGCTCGCGGATGTTGCGCGAGATCCGGGAGGCGATGAACTCCAGTACCTCCGGCGGGGCGTTGAGCTGCTCCTGCACCGCCTTCTTACGGAGGATCGCGATCCGCGTCTCGAGCTCCGGCGGTTGTACGTCGGTGGTCAGACCCCACTCGAAGCGGTTGCGCAGCCGGTCCTCCAGGGTCATCAGCTGCTTGGGCGGCCGGTCCGAGGACAGCACGATCTGCTTGTTCGCGTTGTGGAGCGTGTTGAAGGTGTGGAAGAACTCCTCCTGCGTCGACTCCTTGCTCGCGAGGAACTGGATGTCGTCGACGAGCAGGATGTCCACATCCCGGTAGCGCTTGCGGAACGCGTCGCCCTTGCCGTCGCGGATCGAGTTGATGAACTCGTTGGTGAACTCCTCGGAGCTCACGTACCGCACCCGTGTACCCGGATAGAGGCTCCGCGCGTAGTGCCCGATGGCATGCAGGAGATGGGTCTTGCCGAGTCCCGACTCCCCATAGATGAAGAGGGGGTTGTACGCCTTCGCCGGGGCCTCCGCCACCGCGACGGCGGCCGCGTGCGCGAACCGGTTGGACGCACCGATGACAAAGGTGTCGAAGAGGTACTTGGGGTTCAGCCGGGCATGCGGCTCACCGGGACCGGGGGCCGGCGCGGGCTGAGCGCCGAGCGGGCCGGGCGCGCCACTGCCGGGTACTCCCCCGACCGGCGGGCCGGGCGGACCGCCGTGCCGCGGGCTCTGACGCTCCGGCAGGTCGTGCCGCTCGGGGCGTGACTGGTCGTACTGCCCGCGGTCGGGCATCGGCGAACGGTAGTCGTGCTGTTGGGGGCGGGCCGTGGCGTACGGGTCGCGCTCCTGGAAGCCGCCGAGTCGCGGCTGCTGCCAGGAGAGGTCCTCCTGGGTGCGCGGCCAGGCGCCGGGCTCCGGGCGCTGCTGCTGGTATTCGGGGTACGCGGGGCGGACCGTCGGCAGACCGTCGTCGCTCGTGGGGCGGTGGCCGTAGCTCTCGTACCTGTCGCTCTGGCGCGGCTCGTCGTGCTGCGGGCCCTGGTAGCGGGGCTGCTGCTGTACGGGCGGGGCGGACGGCTCGGCCGCGGAGTCGTCGACGGTGATCGCGATACGGATCGGGCGGCCGCACTCGCGGCTGAGGGTGTCGCTGATCAGCGGGGCCAGCCGGCCCTCGAGGACGCGCTTGCCCCATTCGTTGGGGACGGCGAGGAGAGCAGTGTCAGCCACCAGCGCGAGGGGCTGGCAGCGCTCGACCCACTGCTTGTCCTTGGGTTCGATGCCCTGCTGGCCCTCTCCCAGGAGATGCTCCAGCACTCGTGGCCACACTGCGGCAAGATCGGCAGGTACGTCAGCCACAAGGCACGCTCTCTCACAGGTCCCACGAATGTGTGGTTCTCGGGACGGGTCGGTCAGGCCCGGCAGGCGGGTAGGAAAGGAATTCGAGTCCAGTCAAGGTAGTCAGGCGGACCCTCGTCGTTCAAGTTGTTGTCCACAGCCTGTGTACAGCGGGGCGCGCCGTGACCCTGGTTTGACCGAATGGCGTAGCCGCGCGTACCGTAACCAGGTCGAGTTGTCGATGGCTGCTGCCGCCTGCCTCCGATGGGCAAAGATCACGATCAGTGATTGTGAAGCGGTGCACTCGGGCGTATTGCGAGCTACTCGTGGGCGCACGGTGACAGCCAGGCGATGCCCCGCCACTACACGAATCATTTCTGGAGCCCCCGAGTGAGCAAGCGCACCTTCCAGCCGAACAACCGTCGTCGCGCGAAGACCCACGGCTTCCGCCTGCGCATGCGTACCCGTGCCGGCCGAGCCATCCTGGCGAACCGCCGCAGCAAGGGTCGCGCGAACCTGTCCGCCTGATCGCTAACAGGTCATGACGTGCTGCCTACCGAGAATCGGCTGAGGCGGCGCGAGGACTTCGCGATCGCGGTACGCCGAGGACGCAGGGCCGGACGCCCGCTACTCGTCGTCCATCTACGCAGCGGTGCAACGGACCCGCACGCGCCTGGGGAGAGCGCTCCCCCGACGCGTGCGGGTTTCGTCGTGAGCAAGGCAGTAGGTGGCGCGGTCACACGCAACCAGGTGAAGCGGCGACTGCGGCACCTGATACGCGAACGACTGTCCGAGCTGCCCCCCGGTAGCCTGGTGGTCGTACGGGCGCTGCCCGGAGCGGGCGACGCCGATCATGCACAGCTGGCCCAAGACCTGGACGCCGCTCTTCAGCGGCTGCTGGGAGGGGGCGCGCGATGAAGTACCCGCTGCTGGCTCTGATCAAGCTGTACCAGTGGACGATCAGCCCGCTGCTCGGGCCTGTCTGCCGGTACTACCCGTCGTGTTCTCACTACGGATTTACAGCCATCGACCGGCATGGCGCGGTGAAGGGCACGGCCCTGACCGCCTGGCGCATCCTGCGGTGCAATCCGTGGTCGCCAGGTGGTGTGGACCATGTCCCCCCGCGTAAACGACCTCGTTGGCACGAGCTGCTGCGCGACTACCTGCGCGGTGGCAAGGGCGGGCACCCCCCTGAGACCAGCCCGGCCGCAGAGACCTCGCCCAATGCTCAAGGAGCCTGATTAGTGGACACGATTGCCAGTCTCTTCAGCTTTATCACCACACCTGTTTCCTGGATCATCGTCCAGTTCCACTCGCTCTACGGTGCGATTTTCGGCCCCGACACGGGCTGGGCCTGGGGACTGTCCATCGTGTCACTGGTGGTGCTGATCCGTATCTGCCTGATCCCGCTCTTTGTGAAGCAGATCAAGTCGATGCGGAACATGCAGGCGCTCCAGCCGAAGATGAAGGCGATCCAGGAGCGCTACAAGAACGACCGGCAGCGTCAGTCCGAAGAGATGATGAAGCTGTACAAGGACACGGGTACCAACCCGCTGTCCTCGTGCCTTCCGATCCTCGCGCAGTCGCCGTTCTTCTTCGCGCTCTACCACGTGCTGAGCAACATCGCCAACGGCAAGACGATCGGCGTTCTCAACCAGACCCTGGTGGACAGCGCGCGGCAGGCTGAGATCTTCGGCGCTCCGATCGCCGCGAAGTTCACGGACTCCGCGGATAAGGTCGCGGCGCTCCACGCTTCGGTGACCGATGTCCGCGTTGTCACCGCGGTCATGATCATCCTGATGTCGGCGTCGCAGTTCTATACGCAGCGCCAGCTGATGCAGAAGAACGTCGACCTCACGGTCAAGACGCCGTACATGCAGCAGCAGAAGATGCTGATGTACATCTTCCCGGTGATCTTCGCCGTCATGGGCATCAACTTCCCGGTCGGTGTTCTCGTCTACTGGCTGACCACCAACGTGTGGACCATGGGCCAGCAGATGTACGTGATCAACCAGAACCCCACCCCGGGCTCCAAGGCGCAGGACAACTACCTGCAGCGTCTGCTGAAGGGCGTCACGACTCACGGTGAGGTGCGCGGCCGCCGCAAGCGCAGCGTCGTCCAGGCCATCGTCGCCAAGGGCGCCGACCGCAATGAGAACGAGCGCCGGTTCATTGCGGCTCTGTCCAAGGCGGGCTTCGCCGCCCAGACGGACGGCACTGTGGTCAAGAGCGACACGGTCACCGCCGAGGCCGACGGAGGTGCCTCGTCGAGGCGCCAGCAGCCCAAGCGCCAGACCAAGGCCAAGCGGCAGGCCGCTGCCGCTCAGGCCGGCGGTGCTCAGCAGGACTCCACGTCGAGCGAGTCGAGCGAGTCAAGCGACTCGAGCGCCTCGAGCGTCTCGAAGCCGTCGCTCGAGAAGCGGGACGAACCGCAGGACGCCAAGCCGAAGCCGGCGGGTAAGACCGCCCCTGCCTCGGCCCGCCAAGCCAAGTCCGGACAGCGCAAGGGCCAGCAGCGGCCCAAGCACCCGTCGTCCAAGAAGTAAGAAGGAGTCCATCCGTGACGGAAGGCACCACCTCCGCCGCCGCCGAGGGTGGCGACACCCTGACCCGCCTGGAGCAGGAGGGGGAGATCGCCGCTGACTACCTCGAGGGCCTGCTCGATATCGCCGATCTCGACGGCGACATCGACATGGACGTCGAGGCGGACCGGGCCGCGGTCTCGATCATCAGCGAGGCGGGCAGCAGGGATCTGCAGAAGCTCGTGGGCCGGGATGGCGAGGTGCTCGAGGCACTCCAGGAGCTCACGCGCCTCGCGGTGCACCGGGAGACCGGGGACCGCAGCCGGCTGATGCTGGACATTGCGGGTTTCCGGGCCAAGAAGCGTGCCGAGCTCGCCGAGCTCGGGGCCAAGGCCGCGGACGAGGTCAAGAACACCGGTGAGCCGGTGAGGATGAAGCCGATGACTCCGTTCGAGCGCAAGGTTGTGCACGACGCGGTCGCGGCCGCTGGTCTGCGCAGTGAGTCCGAGGGCGAGGAGCCTGAGCGCTTCGTCGTCGTGCTCCCGGCCTGACCTGATCGTTCTCTCGGCCCCGTCTGTTCGCAGGCGGGGCCGAACTTTGTCAGCCTGTAGTCAGCCACCACAGCGCGGTAGCGCGGTACGGAAGGACGGTTCCGGTGACGGAGGCAGCAGAGCTTCCCCAGGCGCCCGAGGCGGCGCGGACGGTGTTCGGTGAGTTCTTCCCCGAGGCCGTCCGGTACGCGGAGCTGCTCGCGGATGCGGGGGTCAAGCGCGGACTGATCGGTCCGCGTGAAGTACCGCGGCTGTGGGAGCGGCATCTGCTGAACTGTGCCGTGCTCTCCGAGGTGGTCCCGGAAGGTGTCACCGTCTGCGATGTCGGTTCCGGTGCCGGACTCCCGGGTATCCCGCTGGCCCTCGTACGCCCGGATCTCAAGATCACCCTCCTTGAGCCGCTCCTGCGTCGCACGAATTTCCTTCAGGAGGTCGTGGAACTGTTGGGGCTGGACCATGTCACGGTGGTCCGTGGCCGCGCCGAGGAGGTCCTCGGGACGCTTCCGCCGGTGCATGTGGTGACGGCACGTGCGGTGGCTCCCCTGGACCGGCTGGCGGGCTGGGGTGTTCCGCTGCTGCGTCCATACGGCCAGATGCTGGCGCTCAAGGGCGACACCGCGGAGGAAGAGCTCAACGGTGCCCGTGCAGCCCTCAGCAAGCTGGGGGTAGTGGAGACCTCCGTGCTGCATGTCGGGGAGGGGATCGTGGATCCGCTCTCCACGGTGGTACGGGTCGAGGTCGGGGAGAGCCCCGGCGGTGTTCGCTTTGCGGCCAAGCGGGCCAAGGCCGCCAGGACGGGACGCAGCCGTCGCCGTCGTTGAGACCTGACAGGCCTGGTGTGATTGAGGTCTCACATCGTTCGGGAGCCAGCCAAGCGGTTGTTGGCCTGCGTCCCCATACGTACGCATTTCGGAGTGTCGTAACGATGTGACCGTGCGGCGCGTGCATCGTGTTTCACGTGAAACGTCGCTCACTGCTGCAGGGAATCATTAGCCGCGGTCGCGCGGCTGCCACTCCCCGTGACCGCAAGCCCCTCTTGAGGGCTACGGAATTGTCCCCAGAGGTGGATTCCTCCACAGAACCACCGGCCTCGCTGGTTCGCGACCCCCAAGGCATGGCAGGCTCTGTTCATCGCGAGTCTGAAGTCGAGGAGAGTGAATCCTTGCGGTCCGACGCCAACATCGCGGGACCGATGACCGATCCGGTCCCAGGTCCCCGTACCGAGTCAGCGGGGGCGGATGTTTCACGTGAAACACCGCCTCCGATGGACGACACCCCCATTGGTCGTGCTGCCCAACTGGCGGTGGAGGCTCTGGGCCGTGCCGGCGAAGGTCTTCCTCGACCTGAGCAGACACGCGTCATGGTGGTCGCCAACCAGAAGGGCGGAGTGGGTAAGACGACCACGACGGTCAACCTTGCCGCTTCGCTGGCGCTCCACGGCGCCCGTGTTCTGGTGATCGATCTGGATCCACAGGGCAACGCTTCCACGGCGCTGGGGATCGACCACCATGCCGAAGTCCCTTCGATCTATGACGTCCTGGTGGAGAGCAAGCCGCTCTCCGAAGTGGTCCAGCCGGTCCCGGACGTTGAAGGCCTCTTCTGTGCCCCTGCCACCATCGATCTCGCCGGTGCGGAGATCGAGCTGGTGTCTCTGGTGGCACGGGAGAGTCGACTGCAGCGGGCGATCCAGTCGTATGAGCAGCCGCTGGACTACATCCTCATCGACTGCCCACCGTCGCTTGGCCTGCTGACCGTCAACGCCCTTGTCGCGGGCGCCGAGGTGCTGATCCCCATCCAGTGCGAGTACTACGCACTCGAGGGCCTTGGTCAGCTCCTGCGCAACGTCGACCTGGTACGCGGCCACCTCAACCCCGCCCTGCATGTGTCGACGATCCTGCTCACCATGTATGACGGTCGGACGAGGCTCGCCTCGCAGGTGGCGGACGAGGTCCGCAGCCACTTCGGTGACGAGGTGCTGCGGACGAGTATTCCTCGGTCCGTGCGCATCTCGGAGGCGCCCAGCTATGGGCAGACGGTTCTCACCTACGACCCGGGCTCCAGCGGCTCGCTGTCGTATCTTGAGGCCGCGCGTGAGATCGCACTGCGGGGGGTCGGGGTCCATTACGATGCCCCAGCTGCGCATGTGGTCAGCCAGAACAACCAGCAGAGCATGTCGGAGGGGATCCAGTGAGCGAGCGACGTAGAGGACTGGGGCGTGGGCTCGGTGCACTGATCCCGGCCGCTCCGCAGGAGAAGCCGGTGGCTTCCGAGGGGGCAGGCCCGGTTCTTACAGCGGAGCGGGGTGTGGCCGTCTCCAAGGTGACCACGCTGCCGCCGGGGCCGGCGACGCCCGAACCGCGGACCGCCGAGCCCGAGCCGGAGGCGGTGCCCGAGGTCATGTCCCCGGCCGGTGCGCACTTCGCCGAGGTGCCCCTGGACGCCATCACGCCGAACCCCCGACAGCCGCGTGAGGTCTTCGACGAGGATGCGCTCGCCGAGCTGGTCACCTCCATCAAGGAAGTCGGCCTCCTTCAACCTGTCGTCGTACGCCAGTTGGGTCCCGACCGGTATGAGCTCATCATGGGTGAGCGCCGCTGGCGGGCATGCCGTGAGGCGGGCCTGGAGAGCATCCCGGCGATCGTGCGTGCCACGGAAGACGACAAGCTTCTGCTGGACGCCCTTCTGGAGAACCTTCACCGGGCACAGCTGAACCCGCTGGAAGAGGCTGCTGCCTACGACCAGTTGCTCAAGGACTTCAAGTGCACGCACGACCAGCTGGCCGACCGGATCGGACGCTCGCGTCCTCAGGTTTCCAACACGCTGCGGCTGCTCCGCCTTTCGCCTCCGGTCCAGCGCCGCGTTGCCGCTGGTGTGCTCTCCGCCGGTCACGCCCGTGCTCTGCTCTCGGTGGAGGACTCCGAGGAGCAGGACCGACTGGCACACCGCATCGTGGCCGAGGGCCTGTCGGTGCGTGCTGTCGAGGAGATTGTGACCCTGATGGGTTCGCGGCCCTCGAGCGCTCCGAAGCCCAAGGGGCCCCGTGCCGGGGCCCGTCTCTCGCCGGCGCTCTCCGATCTGGCATCGCGCCTGTCGGACCGCTTCGAGACCCGAGTGAAGGTCGACCTCGGTCAGAAGAAGGGGAAGATCGTCGTCGAGTTCGCCTCGATAGAAGATCTGGACCGCATCCTCGGCACGCTTGCTCCCGGAGAGGGGCGGGTCATGGAGAAGGGGCTCTCCGAGGAGGCCGCGGAGGACGAAGAGGTCTGAGGCCTCTGTGTAGTCATCAGGGCGGGTCGTGTCCGGCACTCGGCGGAACACGATCCGCCCTTTGCCGTCTCACGGTAGGCGTGTCCTCGCTGGGTGGATACGATGCGTTCTGGTATGGCGCATCCACCTTTACCCACCTCAGAGGAAGGCGAGCCATGCGATCGGTGAGCCGCAGCCAGCTACTGACAGCCGGCCTGAGCATTGGCGCGGTCGGCGGGTTCATCGGCAGCCTGCTCCGGGAACGGAGTGTGTTGTCCGCTGCCCTTGGCGCGGCAGTCCAAGGAAGTGAGGAGCAGCCTTCATGGGCCGTCGGCTCGTACCGCTCACATTGGACAACCTCCCAGACCTCCCCAAGCGCTGCCGAGCGTGTGTCTTCTGGGAGCTTGATCCAGTCAGCGGAGAAGCCGCAGTAAAAGCGGGCAGACCTGAGCTGGAGAAGGAGGCCTGGATCTCCGCCGTCCTGCTCGAGTGGGGATCCTGCGGCCGCGTCGTCTATGTCGACGAGGTGCCGGTCGGCTTCGTGCTCTATGCGCCGCCTGCCTATGTGCCGCGCTCCACGGCGTTTCCGACCAGCCCTGTCTCGCCGGATGCCGTGCAGTTGATGACCGCCTGGATTATGCCGGGCTATCAGGGGCAGGGGCTCGGTCGGGTGCTGGTACAGACCGTAGCCAAGGACTTGCTGCGCCGGGGGTTCAAGGCGATCGAGGCGTTCGGCGACGCCCGCTGGACCGAGCCGGCCTGTGTGCTGCCTGCAGACCACCTCCTGGCGGTCGGCTTCAAGACCGTCCGTCCGCACCCCACCTACCCGAGACTCAGGCTGGAGCTGCGCACCACGCTCTCCTGGAAGGAAGACGTGGAGCTGGCGCTCGACCGGCTTCTGGGAGCCGTACAGAAGGAACCAGCGCTTCGGCCGCTGTGAATCAGCAGCCGGAGATGAGGAATGGGCCAACCCCCACCGGGTTGGCCCATTCGTGTTTCACGTGAAACGAAGCGCGGCGCGTCAGGCCTTGGCGACCTCATCACCGATGAAGGCGTCGAGCTCACGGACGAGCATCGCCTTCGGCTTGGCGCCCACGATGGTCTGGGCGACCTCGCCGTTCTGGTAGACGTTCAGCGTCGGGATGGACATCACGCCGTACTTGGCAGCCGTGGCCGGGTTCTCGTCGATGTTGAGCTTGACGACCTCGATCTTGTCGCCGTGCTCGGCCGCGATCGCTTCCAGGGACGGCGCGATCTGGCGGCACGGGCCGCACCAGGCGGCCCAGAAGTCGACGAGCACGGGCTTGTCGCTCTTGAGCACGTCCTCTTCGAAGGTGGCGTCGGTCACGTTCTTCAGGGCCACGGCGGCCTCCTTAACTTGCGGGGTGTGGGGTGTGGGGTCGTTGAGCTCAGGCCGGTCAGACCGTCGCCGCTGCCGCAGTCTTCTCGTCGTCAGCGAGGGCGGCGAGGAAGCGCTCGGCATCCAAGGCGGCGGAGCAGCCGGTGCCGGCAGCGGTGATGGCCTGCCGGTAGGTGTGGTCAACCACATCACCGGCGCCGAAGACACCGGACAGGTTGGTGCGCGTGGAAGGGGCGTCGACCTTGAGGTAGCCCTCGTCGTCCAGCTCCAGCTGACCCTTGAACAGCTCGGTGCGGGGGTCGTGGCCGACAGCGATGAACAGGCCGGTGACGGGCAGCTCGGAAGTCTCCCCGGTCTTGGTGTTGCGCAGCGTCAGATCGGAGAGCTTCTGGTCCCCGTGGATCTCGGCGACCTCGCTGTCCCAGGCGAACTTGATCTTCGGGTCGGCGAAGGCGCGCTCCTGCATGGCCTTGGAGGCCCGAAGGCTGTCGCGGCGGTGGACGATCGTGACCGACTTGGCGAAGCGCGAGAGGAAGGTGGCCTCCTCCATGGCGGTGTCGCCGCCGCCGACAACGGCGATGTCCTGGTCCTTGAAGAAGAACCCATCGCAAGTGGCGCACCAGGAGACACCGCGACCGGAGAGTGCGTCCTCGTTAGGCAGGCCGAGCTTGCGGTGCTGGGAGCCCGTCGTGATGATGACGGCCTTGGCGCGGTGCACGGTGCCTGCGGTGTCCGTGACGGTCTTGATGTCACCAGCGAGGTCCACGGCGATGACGTCGTCAGGGACGAGCTCTGCACCGAAGCGCTCGGCCTGCGCCCGCATGTTGTCCATCAGGTCCGGCCCCATGATGCCGTCGCGGAAGCCGGGGAAGTTCTCCACCTCGGTGGTGTTCATGAGCGCACCACCGGCGGTGACGGCGCCTTCGAACACCAGCGGCTTCAGCGACGCGCGCGCGGTGTACAGCGCAGCCGTGTAGCCGGCCGGCCCGGAGCCAATGATGATCACGTTACGGACGTCGCTCACGGGTTTCTTCCTCGTCTCTGCAGACTGCCTACGGCCTACTGGGGCGGGTTCAACGACTCTCACCCCACCCAACGGATCCTACGGGGCGTGCATTCCCGCGGAGGCCGAGCGGCACGGCAGCAGTATCAGGGGCGAGGGTAGGCGTGGGTCAGCAGGAGCTCGCCCTTGCCGGACGGCGCGGTGTCGACACACGCCGCGTCGACCACATATGCCTGGACCTGAGAGTTGTTGTTGGAGTGCGGGAGCACGACGAGGTACGCCTCGATACCTGCATAGGTTCCCTGCTCGACCGCAAGGGCCGGATCGGTACGGCCGGTGCCCTTCTGGATGCAGGCGGGGACAGTTGCGGCCGGTGTGCGCATCGGGGAGCGAGGGCTGGCCTCGGGGCCGACGGAGGATTCCGTCTCCAGGCGGGGCGCCGGTTTTGTGTCGCCCTGCCAGCTGTCCTTCGCGGCGCTGTAGGGGGCCAGCAAGGCGTGGACGCGTGCCTGGAGCCGGTGCTCCGAGAAGTCGGACGCGGTATCGGCGGCGCTGACGCCGCTCTTCGTCGACTCTGCCCCGTCTCCGCCCGTGCCGATGGACTGGAGGAGCAGAATGCTCACCCCGGCGGCAGCGACACCGAAGGCCGCGCTCAGAACGGCAGTACGGCGCCGACGCCGGGTCGGACGGCTCCGGCCGGGACCCGTGGCCGCGCGGGGATGTCCTGCGGGGCGGTGCACAGGCGCGCTCTGCGGCTCAGTGATCGATGTTTCACGTGAAACATCGGTCGGTTCGTCGTGTGGGGCGGTGGCACTGAGCAGTGCCTCGGCGGCCAAGGCGGCGTCGATGCGTCCGGCGATGTCGGCGGGCATGCGTGGCGGCCCCGGGAGCGTCCCCAGGAGGCTGCGGATCTCCTCCAGGGAGGCGCGTACCTCGGCGCACAGGGCACAGCCGTTCAGATGCTCCCTGACGGCTGCCTGGCGGGACGGTGACAGGATGCCTTCGGTGAGATCGGAGATCTCGGAAACATCCGGGTGCTGAGTCGTGCCGGTCGTGGAGGTCACGCGCGCCCACCTCCGCCCTTCACAGCAGCAGGATCACTTGGCCCTGCATCACTTGGTCCCGACGCAGGTGGGACGGATGTCCCCGGCGTCCGGTTCCTTCCCTTGTCGTGACCGCTGCTATCCCCTGCGTCGCTACGCAGATGAGTGAGCATGGGGAGCAATCGTGCCCGCCCGCGTGCGCAGCGGCTTTTCACGGTTCCCGTAGGCACGTCCAGCACGCGCGCGGCCTCCGCCACCGGGTAGCCCTGCATGTCGACCAGCACCAGCGCGGCCCGCTGGTCGGAGGGAAGTTTGGCGAGGGCGGCCAGCAGCTCGCGGTGGAGATCCTGGCGTTCTGCGGGCGCCTCGGCGGACTCATGGGGCTCGAGGAGCTGCTCCAGGCGCTCGGTGTCGTCAACGGGGGACGTCTTGCGGGACGCCGCTTTGCGGGCCCGGTCGAGACAGGCGTTGACGGTGATGCGGTGGAGCCATGTCGTCACCGCGGACTGCCCACGGAAGGTGTGCGCAGCCCGGAAGGCAGAGACAAGGGCGTCCTGGACCGCGTCGGCCGCTTCCTCGCGGTCCCCCAGTGTTCGCAGGGCGACGGCCCAGAGGCGATCACGGTGGCGCCGGACGAGCTCACCGAAGGCGTCCGGATCGCCGGCGACGTGGCGTTCCAGGAGATCCTGGTCGCTTGCGTCGCCAAGTGTGGCGTTGTCCAACGGTGAGCCCCCTCCCCACGTGTCCCTGACGTCAGCCGGTGAACTTCACGTCCGTGATGCCTTGCTTGTAGCCTGCGCCGCTGACGCCGTCCTGCGGTGAGTACGGCATCGCGGTCATCCACAGGAGCACATAGCGGCTGTTCACGGACTCCTTCATGGTCAGTTTCGCCGAACTGTCGCTGGTCTGAGTCGTCGCGATCTTCTTCATGGATTCGACGGGACCGGACGGCGACAGGGAGTCCACCGCATAGAGCGAGACCGTGGTGTGGGGCCCCGAGTAGCGCAGCGCTATCGAGGCGGCGGAAATGTCCTTCGCGTCGCCGAGGTCGTAGACGATGCCCACGCCCTGCTTGATCGACGGAACCAGGTCGGGACCGTCGAGGTAGTACTTGGTGCGCCAGTACGAGGAACTGTCGTCGTCATAGGTGTTGCCGACGTCCGCGGCGTTCTGCGGCTTACCGTCCGGGGCGTACTCCTCGGCGCCCTGGATCGCCAGGGGTACCGGTGCCTTCGGCTTGTCGTTCTGGTCCTCGTCGGTGGTCTGGCTGTTTCCGGGATCCTTGGTGCCCGTGTCGCGGTCGAGGAGCCTGTCGGCGATCTGCCAGCTGCCCAGCCCCAGTGCGGCGATGAGCAGCGCGGACACGACCCACTTGAGGACCTTGCCGGTGCGGCTCTCCAGCGGCGCGGGCGGAGCCGGTACGGGCTGGGGCGCGGTGGCCCCGGCATGGGCGGTGGGACGCCCATACGTGCCCTGCTGGTATGTGGTGCGCTGGTACTCCGGTGGTGGAGTGAAAGCGGGCTCCGGCGGACGGATGCGCGGCATGGCTGCGACCGCCTTCGCCAGCTCGTCCGGAGTGGTGCAGGGCAGCTCCTGCCTGGATGCGGTGGCACCGTCGTTGACGAGGGCGCGCATTGCGAGCTCCGAGAGACCGCGGTGGACTCCCGCCCGTACCTGGTCGGGGGCGATGAGGCCGACACCCTTGGGCAGTCCGGAGAGGCCGTAGGCGTCGTTCTCGTACGGCCAGCGCTGGGTGAGAGCGGCATAGAGCAGGGCACCGATCGCTTTGGTGTCGGTGCGCTGCGGACGGTCGGCGCTGATGCCGCGCAGTGCGGCATTTACGGCGAGCCCACGGATCCGGTACTGGCCGGTCGAGCTGCGCAGGACCGCGTTGGGGGTGAGACGCAGATGGGCCAGGCCCTCACGGTGCGCTGCCGCCATGGCCTGGGAGAGCTGGCTGACCAGCTGGTAGGCGTCGTGGGCCTCCATCGGCCCGGCGGCCAGCAGTGTGGTGAGCTCCGTGGCGTCGGGCAGCCACTCATGGACGACGTAGACGAGGTCGTTCTCCTCGACGGCGTCCAGCACCTGGACGAAGCGGGGATCGCCGAGGAGCGCCGCTGAGCGAGCCGCGGCGAGGACGGACCGGGCCCGCGGGTGATCGGCGGGCAGGATATGGACGCCCACAGCACGGCGCAGCTTCTCGTCGACTGCTCGCCAGCTGCTGAATCCGTCCAGACGGGTGACGCACTCCTCGAGTCGGTAGCGTCTGGCGAGCCTGTGGCCGCTGTGCAGCTCGGGCGTCGTGATGGTGGGCTGCTCGCTGCTCCTGCGCTCGCTGCCCGTGTCGTCGGCTTCCGCCACCCCGTCGGTCGTGGCCTTGTCCGCCTTGGCGGCCAGCGGGTCGTCTCCGCTGTTGTCGGCCACGTCGACGGCAGCACTGCTACGTTCCGCCACCGTCGTTCCCTGCCTCCCCATCCGTTGCGCCATATCCAACAGCCATGCCAATTGTGCCCACAGTCCGACGCTATGCACGACACACAGTGGCGGACGATGGTTGTGCGCGAACGACCGGGTACTAGCGCCCGAGACGACCGCGGACCATGCCGACCATGGCGTTGAGCTCCTCGATCCTCATCTTCTTCGCGGCGACGAAGAAGACGCCCAGCAGGACCGCCCCGCCGGCGACAAGCGCGACGAGCGATCCAAATGCTCCCTGGCCCATGGTCCTCAGCAGAAGGAAGCCCACCGCGCCGCCCGCGAGAGCTGCGGGGACCGACGCCAGGCAGAGCCGGGCGTAGGTGCGGAGCACGTGGGAACCGTCGAGGTCGCCACCCAGCCGGTTCCGCAGTCGGCGCCAGGCGATGCCGACACCGACGGCGTACGCGAGACCGTACGAGGCGGCCATGCCGACCACGGCCCACTCTGCCGGGAGGAGGACGTAGCAGGCGGCCGAGGCGGCCGCGTTGACGGCGGCCACGATGACCGTGTTGTAGAAGGGCGTGCGGGTGTCCTCGTAGGCGTAAAAACCCCGCAGCACGACGTACTGCACCGAGTAGGGGATCAGGCCGAGGCCGAACGCCATGAGGATGAAGCCCATGGACTGCGCGGCCTGGACGCCGCTGGAGGCGTAGAGCAGGGTGCACATCGGCACACCCAGCGCCAGGAAGGTGAAGGCGACCGGGACGATCGCGACGGCCGAGTTGCGCAGGCCCTGTGAAATGTCGTCGCGAACGGCGCCGGGATCGTCGTCGTGCGCGGCACGGGAGATCCGGGGCAGCAGGGCGGCCATGACCGAGACGGTGATGATCGCCTGCGGCATGCCCCAGATCAGCTGGGCGTTGGAGTAGGCCAGGAATCCTGCCCCGTCCTTGCCGGAGGCCTCACCGGCGGCGGTGGCGAGCTGGGTGACCACGAGAACGCCTGCCTGGTTGGCGAGGACGAACAGAACGGTCCACTTGGCGAGCTTGACCGTCTTGCCGAGTCCCTGGCCCTTCCAGTCGAAGCGGGGGCGGAAGCGGAAGCCCGTCTCGCGAAGGTAGGGGATCATCGCGAGCGCCTGGACGGCCAGCCCGAGCAGGGTGCCGATGCCCAGCAGCCGGACACCCTCCGGCGGGATCGTCTGCACGCTCATCTGGGTTTCGGCCGACGTGCCGTACACCCAGATGAAGAGCCCGAAGGTGAAGATCATGACGATGTTGTTGAGGACCGGGGTCCACATCATCGCGCCGAACTTCCCGCGTGCGTTGAGGATCTGGCCCATCACCACGTGCACACCCATGAAGAAGATCGTGGGCAGGCAGTAGCGGGCGAAGGTGACGGCGACACTGTTCGCCGGCGGGTCGTTGGCGATCGTGGCCGACATCAACTGGATCAGCAGCGGCGCGGCGAACACGGCGATGACGACGATGGCGCCGAGCGCGACCATCACAAGAGTCAGCAGCCGGTTGGCGTAGGCTTCGCCGCCGTCCTCGTCGTTCTTCATGGCGCGCACCAACTGCGGCACGAAGACCGAGTTGAGGCCGCCGCCGACGGTGAGGATGTAGATCATCGTCGGGAGCGTGTAGGCGACCGTGAAGGCGTCACCGAGCAGCGCCGCCCCCAGCGCACCGGTGATCACCAGACTGCGGACAAAACCTGTGAGACGCGACACCAGCGTGCCCGCCGCCATGACCGCGCTGGACTTGAGCAGCCCTGATGCCCGGCCGCCCGCCTTCTTCGGGGCGGGTGCCGGTGCCGCCGGTTCCGGTACGGACGAGGCCGGTGGCTGACCGGATCCCTGTTGGTCCCGGTAGAGATGGGCGAACGCGTCCGGCTCCTGCTCGTCCTCCCCGGCCCTGGTCACGAGCTCGTCGACGCCGGTGAACTGGACGCTGCGGGTGTCGTCCCCGTAGGGCAGACGACGCGACGGGCCATCCGGCTCGGGCGGCGGGGTCTGGGCCCAGACCCGCGGGTCCGGCGCATGCTGCTGGGCGGGTGGCTGCTGGTAGAGCGACTGTGGCTGCGGGTAGCTGCCGTGCGGCGGCGGGTGGGCGGCACGGTCATAGAGCGCCTCCGACACGGGGTCCTGAACGGAGAGGTCCTGCTCCCGGTAGGGGTCGTGCGCGTACGCGTCGTCGACGTACGGGTCCGTGGCGGGCTCGGGCGACGGCGTGGGCGCCTGGCCGGCCGCCGACTGATCCGCCCGCTGCGGACCGGGCGCGGGGTACTGAGTCCCCGGGGAGGGCGCGGTGTTGCCCGCGCCCTGCCCACGGTCACCGTCGTACGGCGCGTTCATGGTTACCCCACCTCATCGTCCCCGGCCGACCGGCCACGACATCGCTCAACGGTCCACTTTCTCACCCGTGCCCGACGGGTCCCCGCTTTCCGGTCCGGTGTCCGGTGCGGGGTCACTCGGCTGCTCGGGGTCGTCGCCCTCATCGGCCAGGGCAACCGTCCCGCGGGCAGCAGCGCGCTTTCGCTGGGTGTACATCCTGACGCCCGCGAGGACGAGCAACAGTACGCCGCCCGCGATGACGAGCATCACGGTCGGGGTGATCTCGGAAGCCCTGACAGTGAAGGTCATCGGGCCGCCGTACAGCTTGCCGTCCATCGTGTAGAGCTGTGCCGTCACCTGCACCGGACCGTTGGCATTGGCCGCTGCCGTGAACTTCACCGACTGGCTGTGCCCGCCTTCGATCTTGATCTGCTTCTCGGCGACGATGTTGTCCTCGCCGAGTTCGAGGCGCGTGGGGTTCGAAGACGTGAGTCGGAGAACGAGGTTGTCGACGCCTTGGAGGAGCTTGTTCTGCACGGTCACGGGGATGGTGGCGCTACGGCCCGACAGTGTCACAGCCGACTTCTGGATCAGCCGCACCTCTGTGCTGAGGTCCTCCAGGAAGCTCTGCACACCTCTGCGGTAGTCGGCCGCGGCGCTTGTCTTTCCGCGCCAGGATGTGGACATCTCCCGGTTGATCGCATTGCCGAACGGGGTCACCACCCGGTCCGGTGCGGTCAGGATGACCTTGAAGTTGTCGAGGGTTTCCTGGGTGAACTTGATGTCCTGGAAGGTCTGGAGCGGCAGCTCCCGTGCGCGGAGCCGGTCGGGGTATCGGGAAGCACCCGGCACGCCGGTGGTGGCGTCGGGGTCGGGCTTCGCGGCCGCGGCCGCGATCAGGTCCAGTGGCTGGGTCCAGCGCTGTCCGGCGAGACCGTGCAGCGCGCTCGCCATCGTCTGTGCCTGGGAGGCCGACGGCGTGCGCTGCGGGGCGACCACGATGCTGCGCTGCTTGTCCGGCGCCTGAAGGGTCAGCGCGAGCGCCTGCGCGAGGAACTTCTGAACCGCGGGGGTCGAGTTCCCGGCCTCGGCCATGTCCCCCTGGAAGACCGTGGAGAGCCGTTCGTCCGCGACGACAGCCGTCGTACCGCCACCGATGGGCCGTGCCGCGGACGGCGTGTAGGACACCGAGCCGGTCTCCCGGAGGCTGTCGCTACGGGCGATGATCTTGTGTGCTCCCGCCGAGGTCGCCACATCGACGATCGATGGGTCGATCGCACCCTCCACCGGCCAGGCGAAGTCTATGGACGGCTCCACATGGAGGATCGTCTCCACGGTCGTCTCGGCGACCGCGGTGGCCGGCTGAAGCTGGCTGAGCGCCCCGGAGACGTCCTTACCGCGATGTGCGAGGGATGCCAGATCAGGGTCGGCGAACGGCAGAGCGACGACCTTGCTGTCCTGTACCGCCTTCTCGAGCGAGCTCAGCCATTTCTTGGCCACGGCCTGGTTCCGGCCCGCGATCGTGCCGTCCGTGCCGTTCTTGATCCGGTAGTTCCGGGTCATCGCGTCGACCGTGGCCAGCAGATCCGGGTCGATGACCCAGGTCACGGGGAGCTCGCTGCCGAGCGAGACGAGCTGCTCGAGCCGGCCACCGGGGGCGAGCTCAGCGGCGAGGGTGTCGTTCTCGAAGATCGGCGTCTGCTGTTCGTCCGAGCCGGTCTCGGCGGACAGATGCGTCGTGGAGATGAGCGGCCAGAGGAAGGTGAGCTGGGTCTTCTTCTCGGCGGCCTCCGGCTGCCAGGGCAGGAAGGTCCGCTCGATGCCCAGCACCTGGTCGTACGGCTCGCTCGGAGTCCGTCCGGAGAGCGACACCCCGAGCTGGTACACACCGTCCTGGTCGAGCCCGAGCTTGCCGACCGGAACGGTCAGCGCGAAGTCTTCGCTGATCCCGGCCGCCAGCTTGGGGAGCTTGACGGTGTACGGATCGCCGAGCTTCTCGGCGTCGCTGCCCGGCGAGTAGCCGGTGCGCTGAGAGGCCTCGTCGATCTCCGGGCGTCCCTCCATACGCGGCCCGACCCTCAGATCGACCTGTGCGTCCGTGACCGGTTCCTTGCCCTTGTTCGTCACGGTGCCCGTGATGGTGAGGGTGTCGTCTTTCACAGGGGCGCTGGGCGTCAGCGAGTCGAGAGACACGTCCACGGTGCGGGAGCCGGTGGCGTCCTCGGCGGCGTGCGCGGGTGAGGCCGCCGGTACATAGACCAGAGCGGCCAGCAGTGGTGTTCCCGCGATGAGGGCAGCTGTGCGCCGCAGCCACCGGCGGGCAGGAGAGGGGCCCATCCCCTGGAATTCTGCCGCCTCGGCCACGCGCTCGTCCGTCCCTTGTCGTCTGTTGCCGTTGGTGGGTGTCGCTAGGTGCGTCCACGAATGGTAACGAGGCGCGCTGTGATGAAGTGCTGGGGACCGCTCCTCAAGATCGTAAGAGTGGCGGACGCGCTGAAAACAGGGAAGCCCGGGTCCGCGCGGGCACGTACCCTTTTCTGTTGTGCCGAATGCCAACGAAGACAACCCCACTGCACTGAGCCACGTGCAGCGCCGCGCGGTCAGCGAACTGCTGCGGGTGTCCCCTGTCGCCGATCACCTGGCCCGCCGGTTCCAGGAAGCCGGGTTCAGCCTAGCCCTGGTCGGCGGCTCGGTCCGGGATGCGCTGCTCGGCAGGCTCGGTAATGATCTCGACTTCACGACCGACGCCCGCCCCGAGGACGTTCTGAAGATCGTCCGGCCGTGGGCGGACTCGGTGTGGGAGGTGGGGATTGCATTCGGCACGGTCGGCTGCCAGAAGGACGCCCGCGTCGGAGACGTTCTTCAGCGCTTTCAGATCGAGGTCACGACCTACCGCTCCGAGGCCTATGACCGGACCTCGCGCAAGCCCGAGGTGTCCTACGGCGACTCCATCGAGGAGGACCTTGTCCGCCGCGACTTCACCGTGAACGCGATGGCCGTCGCGCTGCCGGAGAAGGAGTTCATCGACCCGCACGGAGGCCTGGAGGATCTCGCGACGCGAGTGCTCCGCACTCCCGGTGCCCCCGAGGACTCCTTCTCGGACGACCCGCTGCGCATGCTGCGGGCTGCACGCTTCGCGGCCCAGCTGGACTTCGAGCTGGCGCCCGAGGTTGTCACCGCGATGAATGGGATGGCGGACCGAATCGAGATCGTCTCCGCCGAGCGGATCCGTGACGAGTTCAACAAGCTGATCCTCTCCCCGTATCCCCGGAAGGGCCTGGCGCTCCTTGTCGACACCGGTCTTGCCGAACACTTCATCCCTGAACTGCCGGCGCTCCGCCTGGAGAGCGATGAGCACCACCGGCACAAGGATGTGTACGAGCACTCACTGACCGTGTTGGATCAGGCGATCGAGCTGGAGGAGAGCGGCCCGGATCTTGTGCTGCGTCTGGCCGCGCTGCTTCACGACATCGGGAAGCCGAGGACCCGCAGGTTCGAGACGGACGGCCGGGTTTCCTTTCACCACCACGAGGTCGTGGGCGCCAAGATGACCAAGAAGCGGCTGACGGCGCTCAAGTACTCCAACGACATGGTCAAGGACATCTCGCGGCTGGTTGAGCTGCATCTGCGCTTCCACGGCTACGGCACCGGCGAGTGGACCGACTCGGCGGTGCGGCGCTACGTACGGGATGCCGGCCCACTGCTGGAGCTGCTGCACAAGCTGACCCGCTCGGACTGCACCACTCGGAACAAGCGGAAGGCGAGCGCACTGTCGCGCGCCTACGACGGGCTCGAGGAGCGCATCGCCCAGCTCAAGGAGCAGGAGGAACTGGACTCGATCCGCCCGGACCTCGACGGCAACCAGATCATGGAAATCCTTGGCGTCGGCCCCGGGCCCGTGGTCGGCAGGGCGTACCAGGCCCTCCTGGAGCTGCGGCTGGAGAACGGGCCCATGCAGCACGAGGCCGCCGTCGCCGCGCTCAAGGAGTGGTGGGCCAAGCAGGGCTGAGTCCGACCGTGGCCCGTTTCACGCGAGTGATGTTTCACGTGAAACACGCCAGGGTCGACTGGTCGAGGGGCGATGTTTCACGTGAAACATCGCCCCTAGCGCCAACGGGCCATGGCAGTCGCTACGGCGGCATAGAGGGCGGCGACCGAGAGGACGAGCGGCACTGACCTGCCGTCCGGTGGCAGCATCAGGGCGGCCACGCCCGCGGCGGCCACGAAGGCAACGTTGATCACCACGTCGTAGAGGGAGAACACCCGGCCACGGAAGGCGTCGTCGATGGAGGTCTGCACGACCGTGTCGGTGGCGATCTTGGCTCCCTGGGTGTTGACCCCGAGGACGAACGCAGCGATGAACATCGGTGCGGGGGCGAAGGGGAGTCCAAGTGCCGGCACGAGAATCGCCGCCACTCCTGCGCAGGTCGCCACCCAGCCGTACTCTCCGAGCCGTGCGACCGCCCATGGCGTGATGGCGGCCGCAGTGAAGAAGGCTGCCCCCGAGATCCCTACGGCGAGACCCAGAAGAGTGAGCCCCTCGGACTCCGTCTCCGACCATGCGTACCGGCAGAGCATCAGCACCATGACGGTCAGCGCGCCGTAGCAGAAGCGGAGCAGAGTCATGGCTGCCAGGGCGCGGGCGGCGACCTGGCGCTCCGCCAAGTGGCGCAGCCCGCCCACAAGGCCGCGGACTGTCGAGGCGACGGCGGCGCCCAGCCGTGACTGCACGAGCTCCGGATCAGGCCCGAGCAGCTCCCGCGCCATGCGCAGAGAGGCGAGTCCGGCGCAGAGATAGACCGCGGCGCCCAGCAGTACCACCGTGGCGTCGGAGCCGTGGGCGACCACGCGTAGGGCGACGGCGAGCGCACCGCCCGCGGTCGCGGCAAGCGTCCCCGCGGTCGGTGAGAGGGAGTTGGCCATGACGAGCCGCTCCTCATCGACGACGCGTGGCAGCGCGGCGGACAGTCCGGCCAGGATGAACCGATTGACGGCCGTGACGGAGAGCGCGGAGACGTAGAAGAGCCAGTCGGGAACAGCGCCGACAATCAGCACCGCGGTGCCGGCAGCGAGCACGGCTCGGAGGAGATTGCCGTAGAGGAAAACCTGACGGCGCTGCCAGCGGTCCAGGAGGACGCCCGCGAAGGGGCCGACGAGCGAGTACGGCAGCAGCAGCACGGCCATCGCGGAGGCGATCGCGCCGGGCGAGGTCTGCCTCTCCGGTGAGAAGACGACGTACGTGGCGAGCGCCACCTGGTAGACGCCGTCGGCTGACTGCGAGAGCAGCCGCACGGTGAGCAGTCGGCGGAAGTTCCTCAGGCGCAGGAGTACGCGCAGATCACGTACGACAGGCATGTGCGCAAGCGTCACACAGGAAGAGGGTCCCCGGGCAGAAGCCACGGGGACCCTCACATGTCCGGCAGGACAAGCGCCGGCCTGCTGTCTCGCCGGCGCGCTGCGCTCTGTCTGCTCAGCGCGCTGTGCTGCTCGCTAGCGCGCTGAGCTCAGTCTCGCTAGCGCTCGACCTCACCCCTGATGAACTTCTCGACGTTCTCGCGCGCCTCGTCGTCGAAGTACTGGACCGGCGGGGACTTCATGAAGTACGAGGACGCCGACAGGATCGGGCCGCCGATCCCCCGGTCCTTGGCGATCTTCGCCGCGCGCAGGGCGTCGATGATGACACCCGCAGAGTTCGGGGAGTCCCACACCTCGAGCTTGTACTCCAGGTTCAGGGGGACGTCACCGAACGCACGGCCCTCCAGGCGCACGTACGCCCACTTGCGGTCGTCGAGCCAGGCCACGTAGTCCGACGGGCCGATGTGCACGTTCTTCTCACCGAGTTCCCGGTCCGGGATCTGGGAGGTGACGGCCTGCGTCTTGGAGATCTTCTTGGACTCCAGGCGCTCACGCTCGAGCATGTTCTTGAAGTCCATGTTGCCGCCGACGTTCAGCTGCATCGTGCGGTCCAGGATGACGCCCCGGTCCTCGAACAGCTTCGCCATGACACGGTGCGTGATGGTGGCGCCGACCTGCGACTTGATGTCGTCGCCGACGATCGGGACACCGGCCTCGGTGAACTTGTCCGCCCACTCCTTGGTGCCGGCGATGAAGACCGGGAGAGCGTTGACGAAGGCGACCTTGGCGTCGATGGCGCACTGCGCGTAGAACTTCGCGGCGGCCTCGGAGCCCACCGGCAGGTAGCAGACGAGCACGTCGACCTGCTTGTCCTTGAGGATCTGGACGACGTCGACCGGGGCCTCGGGGGACTCCTCGATGGTCTCGCGGTAGTACTTGCCCAGACCGTCGAGGGTGTGGCCCCGCTGGACCTTCACGCCCGTGGACGGCACGTCGCAGATCTTGATGGTGTTGTTCTCGCTGGCACCGATGGCGTCCGCGAGGTCGAGGCCGACCTTCTTCGCGTCGACATCGAAGGCGGCCACGAACTCGACGTCCCGGACGTGGTACTCGCCGAACTGGACGTGCATCAGACCCGGCACCTTGGCGGCCGGGTCGGCGTCCTTGTAGTACTCGACGCCCTGCACCAGCGAGGCGGCGCAGTTGCCTACGCCGACGATGGCTACGCGAACCGAACCCATTCCGGTTGCTCCCTGTTTGTTCTCGTACGAGACCCTGCGTGGATGCAGGGCCTCACTTGGTGGTGTCATCGGACGGATCCGGCGCGTCGGGGTGCCCGGACGAGCTCCCCTCAGGGGGCACTTCGCCCCGGTGCCGGGGCAGGCCGCCCGTCTCTCCAGATGTGGTGTCCTGCTGAGCGGCTTCCCCGGGGGCGGAGGATCGTCGCTGATCCCGCCCCGCCCGCTCGCTCTCGATGAGCTCGTTCAGCCAGCGCACTTCGCGCTCCACGGACTCCATGCCGTGGCGCTGCAGCTCAAGCGTGTAGTCGTCGAGGCGCTCGCGCGTACGGGCGAGGGAGGCGCGCATCTTCTCCAGACGCTCCTCCAGCCGGCTGCGCCGGCCCTCCAGCACGCGCATCCGCACCTCGCGCTCCGTCTGCCCGAAGAAGGCGAACCGGGCGGCGAAGTGCTCGTCCTCCCAGGTGTCGGGGCCGGTGTGGGAGAGGAGCTCCTCGAAATGCTCCTTACCTTCCGCCGTCAGCCGGTAGACGATCTTTGCCCGGCGGCCGGCGAGGGAGGCGGCGAGGGCGTCCTCAGGAGCGCTGCCCGGCTCCTCGATCAACCAGCCGTTGGCGACCAGCGTCTTGAGGCAGGGGTAGAGGGTCCCGTAACTGAAGGCCCGAAAGATTCCCAGCGACGTATTGAGCCGCTTGCGCAGCTCGTACCCGTGCATCGGAGCCTCACGGAGCAGGCCGAGAACGGCGAACTCGAGGATGCCGGAGCGCCTGCTCATCGATCGCCTCCTCCGTCTTCCCCGGCTCCTATGCCGTTCTGATGTATCGATTCGATACATCCAGACGATAGAACGGCGGCTCTGTCGCGACAAGGGGAGTCATCGTGACCGGCATCACATCGTCAATTCGCAGCAATTGAGTTGCCTGATTTCGGGTGAATTATGCCGATAGGCAGGTTTTGGTCGTGCGTAGTCTGTGCGGCATGCAGACCACCGGGAACCGTGTGACGCCAGGGAGCGTCATCGTCCTGGATGCATCACGGATGAGCCCGTCGCCGGGCTGGTCCGTATTCATTGCGGGGGGACCGGATCTCAACTGCCGCTTCCAGGCGTTCATGCCTGCCCGAGGAGTAGTCGTTCGATGAGCGAGCACCGTCGCAAACTGCCGCAGCCCCAGGGTGGCGGACGTGCCGCGGCCAGGCGCGCCGCCCAGCAGCCCTCAGGCCGCCGCGCAGCCCCCAGGGGCGCCAGCACCGGATCCCCTTCCGACGCGTACGGGCAGGAGCAGCCGTACGGCGGACGCGCCGAAGCCCGGCGCGCCGCTCAGCGCGGCGGTGGGGGGCGTAGAAGGGCCGCCGAGGGTGGTGGAACGGGCTACGGCGGCCACGGTGGGGGCCGACGTGGCGGAGGCGGTGGCCACGGCGGACCGGGCGGCCGCGGGCGGGGCGGCAGCCCCGGCAAGAAGCGGCTGATCGACTATCCGCGCCACGACAAGTACGGCTGGCGGCGCTGGGTCCCGTCGTGGAAGCTCATGACCGGGCTCTGCCTGGCCTTCCTAGGCAGCCTGATGGCGGCGGGGACGATCGCGTACGCCATGGTGGAGGTGCCCAACCCCACCCTCGCCTCGAAGGCGGAGAACAACGTCTACTACTGGGCGGACGGCTCGCAGATGGCCGCCACCGGTGGTGAGATCAACCGGCAGATCATCGGAATCGAGCAGATCCCGGTGGACATGCAGAACGCGGTGATCTCGGCGGAGAACAAGACCTTCCTGAAGGACTCGGGCGTCGACCCGATGGGTATCGGGCGTGCCATCTTCAACATGGCGAGGGGCCAGCAGACCCAGGGTGGCTCGACGATCACGCAGCAGTACGTCAAGAACACGCGGCTGAACCAGGAACAGACCCTGAGCCGTAAGTTCAAGGAGCTGTTCATCTCCATCAGGGTCGGCGCCACGCTGGACAAGCCCGAGATCATGGAGGGCTACCTGAACACCGCGTACTACGGACGCGGTGCCTACGGAATCCAGGCCGCAGCTCGCACGTACTACGGCACGGACGCCAAGAAGCTCAACGCGAGCCAGTGCGCACTCCTCGCGTCGCTGCTCAAGGGCGCCACGTACTACGACCCGGCCGGCGCTCCGGAGATCGACCCCAAGGCCAACGCAAAGGACAACACCGAGCGCGCCACCAAGCGCTGGACGTGGATCCTCGACGAGATGGTCAAGGACGGCCACCTCGATGCTGCGGAGCGTGCCACGTTCACGAAGTTCCCCATGCCCCTGAAGCCGAAGAAGAACGCGCAGCTCAACGGTCAGGTCGGCTATCTGGTCGACCTGGCCAAGGCCAACTTCGTCAACAGCAACGACCGTGGCATCACCGCCGAGGACCTGACAAAGGGCGGCTACGAGATCCACACGACCTTCGACAAGACAAAGGTCAATCTGCTCGAGAAGGCCGTCAAGAAGGTCTACAAGGAGAACATCGATCCCAAGAAGCGCCCGGACAAGGACACCCACGTCCAGTTCGGCGGCGCCTCGGTGGACCCGAAGACCGGCGCGATCGTTGCCATCTACGGCGGTGAGAACGCGACCAAGCACTTCACCAACAACGCCGACGAGACCGGTGCCCAGGTCGGATCGACCTTCAAGCCCTTCGTTCTCGCCGCGGCGATGAAGGACGGTGTGCGCGATCCCGAGCTCGGCCCGGTTCAGGGGCCGGAGACCCGCAGGCGTGTCGACCCCGACAAGAGCAAGTACAACGGCGTCAACAAGCTCAAGATCAAGCTGTACAACGGGGACGTCTGGCGGAACGAGAAGGGCGAGGAGTGGCTGCAGACCAATGACGGCCAGGAGTCGTACAAGGACATCACCCTGCGCGAAGCCATGATCCACTCGGCCAACTCGCCCTTTGTCCAGCTGGGCATGGACGTCGGCATCGACAACGTCAGGCAGACGGCGGTCGCCGCCGGCCTGCGGGAGAACAGCCTCGTCAAGGCCAACGTCCCGTCGTTCTCGATCGGTATCTCCAGCCCCAGCGCCATCCGCATGGCGGGGGCGTACGCGACGTTCGCGGCCAACGGAAAGCAGCGCGATCCGTACTCGGTCACGAAGGTCGAGAGGCGCGGGAAGACCATCTACGAGCACGAGGACAAGGCCAAGGTGGCCTTCCCGTCCAACATCGCGAGCAATGTGACCGATGTGCTGGTGGACGTCGTCGAGAAGGGCACGGGTACCAACGCCAAGCTCCCGGGCCGTCAGGTCGCCGGCAAGACCGGTACCACCGACGGCAACAAGTCCGCCTGGTTCGTGGGATACACACCCCAGCTGGCGACCGCCATCGACATGTACCGGATGGACGACAACGCGGAGAGCAAAAACCGCAAGTTCCTCGAAATGTTCGGCACGGGTGGCCAGAAGAAGATCCACGGTGCGTCGTTCCCGTCCGAGATCTTCAAGGAATACATGTCGGGAGCGCTGGAGAACGCGGAAGTGATCCGCTTCCCGGAGCCGGAGCCTCTCGACGCCGAGGCCGTCTACGGCGGTGGTCAGCCCAGCCCCACCCCGACGCCGTCCTCGTCGCCTTCCGGGAGCCCGTCCGAGAGCCCGTCCGGGATCCCCTCGGAAACCCCCTCCAAGTCGCCCGGCCCGAACAACTCCTGCCGCCCGTTCGACTGGAACTGCACCCCGACCGCGGGCCAGGACGGCGGTGGTGACACCACCGGCACCGACGCGGGCGGAGTGACCGACGGTGGCACGACGGACGGCGGTGTGACCACCAGCCCATCGCCCACAGACACCGGTGGCAACGGAAAACCGGGCAACGGAAACAGCGGCTGGCTCGCAGGCTCGGAGGGCTGACGGCCTGACGTTTCGTACCGGCCAAGAGGCGGTCGCACAGGAAGCGTTATTTCCCGTGCGACCGCCTTCTGCCGTCGTGGACAACCCGAACGGCACCGAGCGGTATCGCTTCCGTGCCGCCGGCGGATCGCCGCCGCCCCTCGGCACAGCCCGGTACGGCAGGATGTTCCTATGCCGAGCCCAGAGAAGACGAGCACGCGCCAGGACCAGCCGGTGGTACGTCCCACACAGCGGGACGAGGTCGCCGCGGCCGGCAGTGAGCTGATCGGCGGACCGCTGGGCCGCTTTGCACGGGTCGGCAGCAGCTCGTTCACACCCGTACGGGTCGTCGCGCTGGTAGCGATCGGGATGTTCGCGCTGGGCATGGTGCAGAAGATCCCCTGCTACGAGTGGGCGTGGTTCCGGGGCGCCGGCTCGCAGTACACCCACGCCTGCTACTCCGACATCCCGCACCTCTTTCTCGGGCGGGGCTTCGCCGACGGTCTTGTGCCGTACTTCGACCGGCTCGGCGGCGACATGGAGTATCTCGAGTACCCGGTCCTCACGGGGCTGTTCATGCAGGTCGCCGCCTGGCTGATCCTGCCCTTCGACGGCTCTGTCCAGCAGCGCGAGCAGGCGTACTGGATGGCCAACGCGGGCATGCTGCTCATCTGCACCGTCGTCATCGCGGTCTGCGTCACCCGCACCCACCGCAGGCGCCCCTGGGACGGGCTGCTGGTCGCCCTGGCGCCCGCGTTCGCCCTCACCGCCACCATCAACTGGGACCTGTTCGCGGTGGCCCTCACAGCCGCGGCGATGCTGATGTGGTCGCGCGGACGTTCTCTGGCCTTCGGCATCCTCATCGGCCTGGCGACTGCGGCCAAGCTCTATCCGGTGCTGCTGCTCGGACCGCTGCTGGTGCTCTGCTGGCGGGCCGGCAAGTACCGGGAGTACGGGGCGGCACTACTGGGTGCGGCAGGCGCCTGGCTGGCGGTGAACCTGCCGGTGATGCTGCTCGCGCCCGAGGGTTGGAAGTTGTTCTACAGCTTCAGTCGCGAGCGGGGGGTCGACTTCGGCTCCTTCTGGCTGATCATCACGCAGCGCACGGGCGAGCAGCTGGACGTCGACGCCGTCAACACGTACGCGACGCTGCTGATGATCCTGGCGTGCGCGGGCATCGCGGCGCTGGCCCTGACCGCACCGCGCCGACCGCGGTTCGCCCAACTCGCCTTCCTGGCCGTGGCTGCCTTCATCCTCACCAACAAGGTCTACTCACCGCAGTACGTACTGTGGCTCATCCCGCTTGCCGCACTTGCCCGGCCGCGCTGGCGGGACTTCCTGATCTGGCAGGCCTGCGAGGTCATGTACTTCCTGGGCATCTGGATGTATCTCGCGTACACGACGAGCGGCGACAAGCACCAGGGGCTGCCGCAGGAGGGCTATCAGCTGGCGATCGCCCTGCATCTGCTGGGGACGCTCTACCTGTGCGCGGTGGTTGTCCGGGACATCCTGATGCCGGAGCGGGACGTCGTACGGCAGGACGGGTCGGACGACCCTTCGGGCGGTGTGCTGGACAGGGCGCCGGATGTGTTCGTGCTCGGCCGGGCGGCGCATCCGCCGCGGCACGCGGCACACGCGGTGGAGGGGCCCCGGGTGGAGTGGGGGATGAAGAGCGCCGCAGGGTCCACGGGGACCACCGCGGGCTGACCGGGGCCACGGGCACGCCTGTCAGGGCCCCGGGGCCACGGCCGCGCCGTAGCCCCCGGGGCGCGGCGCCTAGTGGTCGACCAGGCGGTCGAACTGCGTGGTCGTGTGGCGCAGATGGGCAACGAGCTCGTCGCCGACCTTCGGCTCCTCGGCGTCCGCGGGGACGAACAGGATCGAGACCTGCATGTGCGGCGGCTCGGCGAACCAGCGCTGCTTGCCCGCCCAGACGAACGGCGAGAGGTTGCGGTTGACCGTGGCCAGGCCGGCGCGGGCGACGCCCTTGGCGCGCGGCATGACGCCGTGCAGGGCCTTCGGCGCCTCCAGGCCGACGCCGTGGGAGGTGCCGCCGGCGACGACCACGAGCCAGCCGTCCGACGCGGCTTTCTGCTGGCGGTAGCCGAAGCGGTCGCCCTTGGCGACGCGGGTGACGTCGAGGACGGAGCCGCGGTACTCGGTCGCCTCGTGGTCGCCGAGCCACAGCCGGGTGCCGATCCGGGCGCGGAAGCGGGTCTGCGGGAACTGCTGCTGCAGGCGGGCCAGTTCCTCGGCGCGCAGATGGCTCACAAACATGGTGTGCAGCGGCAGCCTGGCGGCGCGCAGCCGGTCCATCCAGCCGATGACCTCTTCGACCGCGTCGGAGCCGTCCGTGCGGTCCAGCGGCAGGTGCAGCGCGAAGCCTTCGAGGCGTACGTCCTCGATCGCGGCGTGCAGCTGGCCCAGTTCCTGCTCGGAGACGCCGTGGCGCTTCATGGAGCTCATGCACTCGATGACGACGCGTGCGCCGACCAGGGCGTGCACCCCGTCGACCGACGAGACGGAGCGGATGACCCGGTCCGGCAGTGGAACCGGTTCCTCGCCCCGACGGAACGGGGTGAGGACGAGAAGGTCGCCGCTGAACCAGTCCTTTATCCGGGCCGCTTCGTAGGTCGTGCCGACGGCGAGCATGTCCGAGCCGAAGCGGGTCGTCTCCTCGGCGAGCCGCTCGTGGCCGAACCCGTAGCCGTTGCCCTTGCAGACCGGTACGAGGCCCGGGAACTGGTCGATCACGGACTTCTGGTGCGCCCGCCAGCGCGCGGTGTCGACGTAGAGGGAGAGCGCCATGGCCGGGACCGGAACCTTTCTGGTGGCAGCGGTGTATCTGCGATATGAGCGAGATTACGGAAGAATCAGCGGCGCGACATGTAGATGTCGAGCGCCTTGTGCAGCAGCTTGTTGAGGGGGAAGTCCCACTCCCCGACGTATTCGACTGCCTCTCCGCCCGTGCCGACCTTGAACTGGATCAGGCCGAAGAGGTGGTCGGTCTCGTCGAGCGAGTCGCTGATGCCCCGCAGGTCGTAGACGGTGGCGCCCATGGCGTACGCGTCGCGCAGCATCCGCCACTGCATCGCGTTCGAGGGCCGGACCTCGCGCCCGATGTTGTCGGACGCTCCGTAGGAGTACCAGACATGGCCGCCGACGACGAGCATCGTCGCCGCCGACAGGTTCACGCCGTCGTGCCGCGCGAAGTAGAGGCGCATGCGGTTCGGGTCCTCGTTGTTCAGCACCGTCCACATGCGCTGGAAGTACGAGAGCGGGCGCGGGCGGAAGTGGTCCCGCACGGCCGTGATCTCGTACAGCCGCTGCCACTCGGCGAGGTCGTCGTAGCTGCCCTGGACGACCTCGACGCCTGCCTTTTCGGCCTTCTTGATGTTGCGCCGCCACAGCTGGTTGAAGCCCTTGAGGACGTCGTCGAGCGACCGGTTGGCCAGCGGCACCTGGTAGACGTACCGGGGCTGGACGTCACCGAAGCCGGCGCCGCCGTCCTCGCCCTGCTGCCAGCCCATCTTGCGGAGCCGGTCCGCCACCTCGAAGGCGCGCGGCTCGATGTGGGTGGCCTCGACATCACGCAGTCGCTTCACATCCGGGTCCTGGATGCCCGCCTTGATCGCCGGGGCGTCCCAGCGGCGGATGACGACCGGCGGACCCATCTTCACGGAGAAGGCGCCCTGGTTCTTGAGGTGGGCCAGCATCGGCTGCAGCCAGTCGTCCAGGTTCGGGGCATACCAGTTGATCACCGGGCCCTCGGGCAGATACGCCAGGTACCGCTTGATCTTGGGCAGCTGGCGGTACAGGACGAGCCCGACTCCGACGAGCTCACCGCTCTTGTCGAACCAGCCGAGGTTCTCGGAGCGCCATTCCGTCTTGACGTCCGCCCACGCCGGGACCTGGCAGTGACTCGCCGCAGGCAGGCTCTGGATGTATGCCAGATGCTGCTCTCGGCTGATGGTCCTCAGGGTCAGGCTCATGCGGGGCGCTCCTCGGCAGGTGTGTCCCCATGGGTACAGGGGCTCCGGCTCTCGCGCCGAAGCCTACTGGGCGTGGGGAGCGCCCCGCGTGGCCGCGGGGGAACGGGGGCCTAGTAGCCGATCAGCCCGCCGAAGAGCCCGCCGTTTGCCATCCCGAGGAAGAAGCCGACGGCAGCGGCACCGAGTCCGATGACCGTCAGGAAGCGCTCGCGGGTCGTGACCGAGATGAACTGGCCGTACCCACCGGTGAGGATGCCGATCAGGCCGGACCACGAGCTGAGCAGGTGGAGGCTGTCGAACTGCGCGGACACAAAGGCCACGACGCCCAGGACCAGCGTCGCGGCCATCAGGGCGTCCTGGAGCGGATGGGGCTTGCCGTCCGTGGCGAAGAGAGAGCCGGTGGGATTCGGTTGCGTTTGCGCCATGAAGCACCTCCTGGCATTCCTGGAAGGCGGCGCACTGTGACGCCGCCCACACCGATGCGTCCAGAGTGCGGTGCCCGGCCGCCGGATTTCAACCGGAAGCCGGTCTGCAGGTACTGTGTACGGTCTGCACCGGTGTCTGCCCAGCCCCGCACTCGATCCCTCGCTCATCGAGGCCGATTGTCAGTGGGGCCTGATTTACTCGTAGACATCGATGCTCACGCATCACGACCCTCCTGCCACGGAACGACCGTGGCCGCTGAGTCCAAAGGAGGTGGGTTCCACATGCGTCACTACGAGGTGATGGTCATCCTCGACCCCGATCTCGAGGAGCGCGCTGTCTCCCCGCTGATCGAGAACTTCCTCTCCGTCGTCCGTGAGGGCAACGGAAAGGTGGAGAAGGTCGACACCTGGGGCCGTCGTCGTCTCGCTTACGAGATCAAGAAGAAGCCCGAGGGCATCTACTCGGTCATCGACCTGCAGGCCGAGCCTGCGGTCGTCAAGGAGCTCGACCGCCAGATGAACCTGAACGAGTCGGTCCTCCGGACCAAGGTCCTCCGTCCCGAGACCCACTGAGCACCTAGCTCAGAGGTCATCGGGTTCGAGTAGCAGCAAGCAGCCAAGCAATCCCGCCGAGAGGTTCACCCATGGCAGGCGAGACCGTCATCACGGTCGTCGGCAATCTCGTCGACGACCCCGAGCTGCGCTTCACCCCGTCCGGTGCGGCGGTCGCGAAGTTCCGCGTCGCGTCCACTCCCCGCACCTTCGACCGTCAGACCAATGAGTGGAAGGACGGCGAGAGCCTCTTCCTCACCTGCTCGGTCTGGCGTCAGGCGGCGGAGAACGTCGCCGAGTCGCTCCAGCGAGGCATGCGCGTCGTCGTGCAGGGCCGGCTGAAGCAGCGGTCCTACGAGGACCGCGAGGGCGTCAAGCGCACGGTCTACGAGCTGGACGTCGAGGAAGTCGGCCCCAGCCTCAAGAACGCCACGGCCAAGGTCACCAAGACCACCGGTCGCGGTGGTCAGGGCGGCTACGGCGGCGGCCAGCAGGGCGGCGGCAGCTGGGGCGGCGGTCCCGGCGGTGGCCAGCAGGGCAGCGGCGGTGCTCCCGCCGACGACCCCTGGGCCACCAGTGCGCCGGCCGGCGGCCAGCAGCAGGGCGGCAGCGGTGGCAGCTGGGGCGGAGGCTCCGGCGGCGGCTACTCGGACGAGCCTCCCTTCTAGGGATCAGTCCCATCGGGATCCGTCCCAGGGACAGCTCGTACCCCCACTTCTTGATCACACAGGAGATACACCATGGCGAAGCCGCCTGTGCGCAAGCCGAAGAAGAAGGTCTGCGCATTCTGCAAGGACAAGACCGCGTACGTGGACTACAAGGACACGAACATGCTGCGGAAGTTCATTTCCGACCGCGGCAAGATCCGTGCCCGTCGCGTGACCGGCAACTGCACGCAGCACCAGCGTGACGTCGCCACGGCCGTCAAGAACAGCCGTGAGATGGCGCTGCTGCCCTACACGTCCACCGCGCGCTAAGGGAAGGGTGACCAACACATGAAGATCATCCTCACCCACGAGGTCTCCGGCCTCGGCACTGCCGGCGACGTCGTCGACGTCAAGGACGGCTACGCTCGCAACTACCTGGTCCCGCGCGGTTTCGCGATCCGCTGGACCAAGGGTGGCGAGAAGGACGTCGCGCAGATCCGTCGCGCTCGCAAGATCCACGAGATCGCGACCATCGAGCAGGCCAACGAGATCAAGGCCAAGCTCGAGGGCGTGAAGGTGCGTCTGGCCGTTCGCTCCGGCGACGCCGGCCGCCTCTTCGGCTCCGTCACCCCGGCTGACATCGCCTCGGCGATCAAGTCCGCCGGTGGCCCGGACGTCGACAAGCGCCGCGTCGAGCTCGGTTCGCCGATCAAGACCCTGGGCTCGCACCAGGTGTCCGTGCGTCTGCACCCCGAGGTTGCTGCCAACCTCGGCATCGAGGTCGTCGCTGCCTGAGCGACCGCTCGAAGAGCATGAGAGGGGCGCCCCCCCCCGGGGGGGGGGCCGCGCGGCGTGTGACGGGTAAAAGCCGGGGTGCGCCGGGGGCGCCCCGGGCGGTGCAGCCGCCCGGGGGGGGGCGGCGGCCCCCGGGCAGCGTG
>NZ_JBSFHO010000012.1:0-129409 GCF_053597075.1 Streptomyces sp. NPDC001514 | reverse complement strand
GCCAGTCCATGCTGCCGTGTGTGGAGAAGATCCGCGGCCAGGTGAAGGCCGAGGGCCCCGCTGGGGTGCGGCCCTCTCGTCGTTTCACGTGAAACAGCGGTCGTCAGCGAGTCGCGCCCGTGACGATCCAGCGGCCGGAGCGGGTGCGCAGCCACAGGGTCAGCATGCGGACCGTCATCATCAGCGCCATCGCCCACCACAGCGCGGTCAGTCCGCCGCCGAAGGCAGGGACGAGCAGGGCGACGGGGGCGAAGGCGGCCAGCGTCACCAGCATCGCCCCGGCCAGATAGGGGCCGTCCCCGGCGCCCATCAGTACGCCGTCCAGGACGAAGACGACGCCGGCAACCGGCTGGGAGAGCGCCACGACCAGCAGAGCGGGGAGCAGGGTGTCCTGAACGGCCTGGTCGCCGGTGAAGAGCGGGATGAAGAGCGGGCGGGCCAGCACGATCAGAGCCCCCAGCATCACACCGGAGACGATGCCCCACTGCACCATGCGGCGGCAGGCTTCCCGGGCACCTTGGGGGTCGTCGGCGCCGAGATAGCGGCCGATGATCGCCTGGCCCGCGATGGCGATGGCGTCCAGTGCGAAGGCCATCAGGCTCCACAGCGAGAGGATGATCTGGTGCGCCGCGATCTCGGTGTCACCGAGGCGGGCGGCCACGGCAGTCGCGATCAACAGGACGGCCCGCAGGGAGAGCGTACGGACAAGCAGCGGCACCCCGGCCTGGGCACTGGCCCGGATGCCCGCGGCGTCGGGGCGGAGCGAGGCGCCGTGCCTGCGGGCTCCGCGGACGACCACGACAAGATAAGCGGCGGCCATTCCGCACTGGGCGATGACAGTGCCCCAGGCGGATCCTGCGATGCCGAGGCCGGCGCCGTAGACGAGCCCCGCGTTGAGGACGGCATTGGCGACGAAGCCCGCGACGGCCACGTACAGGGGAGTGCGGGTGTCCTGGAGGCCACGCAGTACGCCGGTAGCCGCCATGACAACGAGCATCGCGGGGATGCCGAGGCTGGATATGCGCAGATACGTGGTGGCGTACGGTGCAGCCGTGTCGGAGGCGCCGAAGATCTCGACGAGCCAGGGTGCCGTGGGGAGGGCGACTGCGATGACGGCGGTGCCGAGCACCAGCGCGAGCCAGATACCGTCCATGCCCTGGCGGATGGCGGCCCCGAGCTCGCCCGCGCCGACACGACGGGCGACCGCTGCCGTGGTGGCGTACGCGAGGAAGATGAAGACGCTGACCGCGGTGGTCAGCAGGGCTGCGGCGACGCCCAGTCCGGCGAGCTGGGGAGTGCCGAGGTGGCCGACGATGGCGCTGTCGACCATCACGAAGAGGGGCTCGGCGACGAGTGCGCCGAAGGCGGGAACGGCGAGTGCGATGATCTCGCGGTCATGTCGTCGCCGGCTGGTCTTCGGTGCCGCGGGGGCCTGGGTCATGCGCTCAATCTAATCTTCCACAGGTAAGAGATGCAAAGCCGTTGTGTCCCTTACCAATCCCTGAGATGGGGCTCCTGCTGTGTGCCGTTTGTTCTGATCTTGGTCCAGCCGGGAAAGTTTTTCTCCCCCACAGCCGGTGGATGGAAAAACTGCAGGTCACAGAAGGTGTGGCTGGGGGGCTATGACTTTGTCCACAATGCTGTCCCCCGCTCCGTGCACAGGTTCTGTGGGGTTCTCCACAGCATCTCGTCGGTCGTCCACATGGCCTGTGGATAACCAGATTGGCTGACGGTGCCCGCGGCCCTAACGTGGACCGGCGCTCGACGTGCCGGAAACCGGAGTCGGGCTGCTCGTTTTGTCAGTGCTGTGCCGTAGAAAGAGTCGCACGGCGAGGTCCGCGGAGCGGACGGGAGGAGGTGGCCGGTGAGCATTCCCGAGCCCCTGGACGATCCCTGGGCCGACACCGGTCCGGGTGACCGTCTTCCCGTATCCCGTCCGCGACGCGGAGAGGGCCGTGGCCGCGGCCGCGAGGAGCAGCACGAGCGCGGCAGGGAGAGCGGCCCTTGGGACGACGGCGCTCCCGGCGGCTTCGAGCGGGTCCCGCCCCAGGACCTCGACGCCGAGCAGTCCGTCCTCGGCGGCATGCTGCTGTCCAAGGACGCCATCGCGGATGTCGTGGAGATCATCAAGGGCCACGACTTCTACCGGCCCGCGCATGAGACCGTCTATCAGGCGATCCTCGATCTCTATGCCAAGGGCGAGCCTGCCGACCCCATCACGGTGGCGGCCGAGCTCACCAAGCGCGGTGAGATCACCCGAGTCGGCGGTGCCTCGTATCTCCACACGCTGGTCCAGTCGGTGCCGACCGCAGCCAACGCCTCGTACTACGCGGAGATCGTCCATGAGCGGGCGGTGCTTCGGCGTCTTGTGGAGGCCGGCACCCGTATCACGCAGATGGGATACGCGGCGGACGGCGACGTCGACGAGATCGTGAACTCCGCGCAGGCCGAGATCTATGCGGTCACCGAGCAGCGCACCAGCGAGGACTATCTGCCGCTCGGCGACATCATGGAGGGCGCGCTCGACGAGATCGAGGCGATCGGTTCCCGCAGTGGTGAGATGACCGGGGTGCCGACCGGCTTCACCGACTTCGACTCGCTCACCAACGGACTGCACCCCGGCCAGATGATCGTCATCGCGGCCCGTCCCGCCATGGGTAAGTCCACACTCGCCCTGGACTTCGCCCGGGCCGCCTCGATCAAGAACAATCTGCCGAGCGTTATCTTCTCCCTCGAAATGGGCCGCAACGAGATCGCGATGCGTCTGCTGTCCGCCGAGGCGCGCGTGGCGCTGCACCATATGCGCTCCGGGACGATGACGGACGAGGACTGGACCCGGCTGGCTCGCCGGATGCCCGATGTCTCCCAGGCCCCGCTCTACATCGACGACTCCCCGAATCTGTCGATGATGGAGATCCGCGCCAAGTGCCGTCGGCTCAAGCAGCGCAACGATCTGAAGCTGGTCGTCATCGACTATCTGCAGCTGATGCAGTCCGGTGGTTCGAAGCGGGCCGAGAGCCGCCAGCAGGAGGTCTCGGACATGTCCCGTAATCTCAAGCTGCTCGCCAAGGAGCTGGAGCTCCCGGTGATTGCGCTCTCTCAGCTGAACCGTGGCCCCGAGCAGCGCACGGACAAGAAGCCGATGGTCTCCGACCTGCGTGAATCCGGGTCCATCGAGCAGGACGCCGACATGGTCATCCTGCTGCACCGCGAGGACGCGTACGAGAAGGAGTCGCCCCGCGCGGGTGAGGCGGACCTGATCGTGGCCAAGCACCGTAATGGCCCGACGGCCACCATCACAGTCGCCTTCCAGGGCCATTACTCGCGCTTCGTGGACATGGCACAGACCTGATCCCCGGCCGCCGGCTTCATAGGGGTCGGCGAAGACGCGGAAGATCGTTCCTTCGCCGATGCCGGCGGCCTGCGCGATCTGCGGAGTGAGCACTCACTCCGTCAATGGGTGTCAGGTGGGATGTCAGGGACCGTGCTTTTTCGTTCGACCCGGACCGGGCCTTAGCGGTAGAGGTTGACCATGACCTCACCTTTCGAATCGCTTCTTCCCAGCACGGAGCGGGCTCTCCTCCATCGCGTCGCTGTCGCACAGTCCGAGGGCCGGTCTCCCTCCCTCGTCGGAGCGGTCGCCAGGGACGGCCTGTGCGTCTGGAGCGGTGCTCGGAGCTGCGTCGACGGACATGCGCCGGACGCCGACACCCAGTACCGCATCGGCTCCATCACCAAGACCTTCACCGCGGTGCTGGTCCTGCGACTGCGGGACGAAGGGCTGCTGGACCTCGGTGACCCATTGGACAAGCACCTGCCCGGTACAGGGGTGGGTGAGGTGACCATCGCTCAACTTCTCGGTCACGGTGCCGGCCTGGCTGCCGAGAGCCCGGCGCCCTGGTGGGAGCGCACACCGGGCACCCTCCGGCCGAAGCTGAGCGATGTGCTCGGAGAGAAGCCTCTCCTTCATCCTGTGGGCCGGCGGCACCACTACTCCAATCCCGGCTACACGCTGCTGGGTTCGCTGATCGAGGCGGTACGCGGAGAGCCGTGGGAGGTCGTGCTCGGTCGGGAGATCCTGGGACCGCTCGGCCTCAGCCGCACGAGCACCCAGCCGGAGGCTCCCCATGCGGGTGGGTGGGCCGTGCACCCCTGGGCGGATGTGATGATGCCCGAACCGGCTCAGGATCTCGGGCTGATGGCCCCGGCCGGCCAGCTGTGGTCCACCGCCTCCGACCTCTGCCGCTTCGCCGGCTTTCTCGCCGAGGGCGACGACCGGGTGCTGAGTGCGGAGTCCGTTCGGGAGATGCGCACCCCGTCCGTGCCACCAGAGGCCGAGGACTGGGAGAGCGGCTATGGTCTCGGCCTCCAGGTCGTACGGAGGAACGGGCGCACGCTCATTGGACACGGGGGCTCACTGCCCGGGTTCGTCGCCGGTCTCTGGGTGAGTGTGGAGGAGGGCGTCGCCGGGGTCGCGCTCGCCAATGCCACCTCGGGTCTGCCGGCGGGCACCGTGGCTGCCGATCTCGTACGGATCGTGGTCGAGGCAGAGCCGCGGATGCCCGAGCCCTGGCGGCCGATGCCGGAGGTGGACGAGTCGCTGCTGGAGCTCGCCGGGCCCTGGTACTGGGGGACGAGTGCCTTCGGGCTGAAGGTGGTGGCCGACCGTGGCCTGGAGCTGTACCCGCTGAAGGGGGGCGGCCGCGGATCGCGGTTCCGTGCCCGTGAGGACGACGGCAGCTGGATCGGGCTCGACGGCTATTTCGCAGGGGAGACGCTGAGCGTCGTGCGACGGCCCGACGGGTCGTTGGACCACCTCGATCTGGGTTCGTTCGCTTTTACGCGTGAGCCGTACGACCCTGCGGCGGATGTGCCCGGAGGGGTGGACGAGGGTGGTTGGCGCGGCCTGCGGAGGTGAATCCGTGGTGCCGTGGTGCCGTGGATCCATGCATCGGTGCAGCCGCGGAGTCGGCGATGCCGGTGCAGCCAGTGGACCTGCGGCGATGTTTCACGTGAAACGGGCGACGGAGCGGTCACAGCGCCGATGATCATGCGGTCAGCTCACGCTCGAGTGGCGTACGGAAGCGAGGGGTGATCCGGGCTTCACCCACCCACTCAGACAGCCGGGCGGCCTCTGCTGCGATCGTGGCGGAGGCCTCCTGGCCCGGGTCCGACAGCAGCCGCCAGACGATCTCGCCGTTCGCCCGCTGTGCCCAGCCTCCGACGATCGCGCCGTTCCACCACACCGTGGGTCCGATGTTCCCGGCGTAGTCGAAGAGTGCGGCCCTGTGCCCGGGGTCGAGATGGAAGTCTCGGTCGGCCCAGGCCATGCCGCTCGGGTCGAGCGCGGGGAGCAGAGCCGCCCAGTTTTCCACCGGTGGCTCCGGCGCGGTGTCGCCGGGCGCGACATATCCAACGACGCCCTCGTCGAGCTGGACCTCCTCGGCGGCGACGGCTGCCAGGGCCTTGCGTACATCGCCCAGTGTCCATCCCGTCCACCACTTGAGGTCCGCCTCGGTGGCGGGGCCGTAGCGGAGCAGCCAGCGCCGGGCCAGCTCGGCCTGGGCCTCAGCGCCGTGGAGGGCGGGCCAGGGTTCGCTCACGGTCCACCTGAACTGGCTCGAGGTCCAGGAACCACGCGGCCGGTCCCGGCGGATACGGCCTTCTGCGGCGAGTAGCCGGATCACGCGGGTGGACACACCTTGCACCGTCTCCTGCTTCTTGCCGGGGAACACCGTGATCTTGGTGCGCAGCGCGGGGACGGCAGCGGAGAGCTGGATACCGGTCAACGGGCCGCGGGCCGTGAGCTCGGCCAGGACCGCGTCCTCGGCATCGGCGAGCCACCGCTCGTCCAGACCGCTTCCGTCCTCGGCGAGATGTTTGACCAGCGTCTTGCGTTCCTTGAGGGCGATGGCGTGCCCGGTCGACGCGGCGACGTAGGGGGCGAGCTCCTCCGAGACGACGAAGAGCGTACGGCGCATGGACAGCAGCCGCACGAGCGAGACGTCCTCGTACAGTGCCCGTTCCATCTCTGCGGTGTCGGCGTCCATGAGGCGGGCGCAGGCGGAGAGATGGACGGTGGCGGCGTCGGTCGCGTGGAGAGCGATCACGGCGTCCGCCACATCCACGGCCGTGGCGGCCCGAGCGGAGGGCGCCAGAAGGTGGCGGCGAGCGATGCGGGTACGGCGTTCGGCCGCGCTGATCCGGTGAGGTGTGCTGGTCATGGCCGGAGCGTAGAGCGGAATGAGGCCGGATCGAGTCCTCATAAGCGGACGGGATCGAGGAGGTATCGCCGTCGGAGGGGGCCGCGAGGAGGGGCTCGTGTCGACATCAGATGGTGCGCTTGAAGCCCACGTGGGAGGCCTCGAATCCGAGGCGCTCGTAGAAGCGGTGGGCGTCGGTGCGGCTGGCATCGGAGGCCAGCTGGACCAACTGGCAGTTCTGGCGGCGGGATTCGTCGACGGCCCATTCGATCAGTCGGCTGCCGAGGCCGCTGCCGCGTTCGTCGGCGTGGATCCGTACCGCCTCGATGATCGAGCGGGTGGCGCCGCGCCGGGACAGCCCCGGGATGACGGTGAGCTGGAGGGTGCCGACGACACGGCCTTCGCGTTCGGCGACGACGAGGTGCTGGTTCGGGTCTCCCGCGAGGCGCTCGAAGGCCACGGTGTACGGAGTGAGATCGGCCGGTGACTCGCGCTGGGCGCCCAGCGGGTCGTCGGCGAGCATCGCCACGATGGAGGGGATGTCGGCGGGGGAGGCGGGCCGTATCTGCAGATCGCTCATGATCGGGAGCATAGGCGGGTGGGTGCGCCTCGTGCCTGCGCCTTGTGCCGGCCCCATGCGTGCCTGCGCCGTGCGCTTGAGGTCAGCGCCCTGCGCTTACGCCGGTGCTCCTGCGGGTGCCGGAATTCGCAGTTGCTCGACTGCCCTGACCAGGGGGGCCAGCTCGGGGTTCTTCGCGGCCTCGTCGAGCGCCTCGCGCAGTGCGGTGTCGTTCGTGGGTCGGGCCTCGGCGAGCAGTGCCAGGCCGGCATCCGTGACATCGGTGTAGATGCCGCGACGGTCGGTGTCGCACAGGTAGCGGCTGAGTAGTCCGCGGTCCTCGAGACGGGTGACCAGGCGGGTGGTGGCGCTCTGGCTGAGCACGACGGCGTCGGCGACCTGCTTCATCTGGAGATGGCCGCCCGGGCCGTTGTGCTGGCGGCTGAGGACGTCGAGCAGTGAGTACTCGCGGACGCTCAGGTCGTGCTTGGCCTGGAGGGCCCGCTCGAGGTGGGCCTCGATCCGGCCGTGCAGCAGGGAGAGGGCGCACCAGCTCTGGGCGAGGGCGGTGAGTGCCGGGTCCGTCGCTGTCATCGATCTCTCCTTCGTCCACGAGCGCTCTCGGGGGCCGTTGAGGGCCGCTACCGCCACTGCTCTGCGTGGCTTGAGTCCAGGATAGACGACTCATGCAATAGCCCGCGTTTGCAATTAATCGGCGTCTGCAATTATTGTGGACGCTCGTAAGGCGCAGACGCAATCTTCTGGAAGGTGCAACCCATGCCGCTCGCGCTCCTCGCCCTCGCCATCGGGGCATTCGGTATCGGCACCACCGAATTCGTGATCATGGGGCTGCTCCCCGAGGTCGCCGATGACTTCCAGGTGTCCATCCCGACCGCCGGCTATCTGGTGACCGGCTACGCCCTCGGAGTCGTCCTCGGCGCCCCTGTGATGACGATCCTGGGGACCAAGGTCTCCCGTAAGCGCATGCTGATGCTGCTGATGGGGCTGTTCATCGCGGGGAACGTGCTCTCTGCCGTCGCCCCGGTCTTCGGAGTGATGCTCGCTGGCCGCGTGGTGGCCTCGCTCGCGCACGGCGCCTTCTTCGGGATCGGCTCGGTGGTCGCTGCCGATCTCGTCGCCCCCGAGAAGAAGGCGGGCGCCATCGCCATGATGTTCACCGGGCTGACCGTCGCGAATGTCGTCGGTGTGCCGCTGGGCACGTTCATCGGCCAGAGCATCGGCTGGCGTGCGACGTTCTTCATCGTGGCCGGGCTGGGCGTGCTGGGTCTGGCCGGTGTCGCCAAGCTGGTGCCTGAGCAGCCCAGGCCCGAAGGCGTCCGGCTGCGCCATGAGCTCGCAGCGTTCCGTAATGTGCAGGTTCTGCTGGCCATGGCGATGACCGTGCTCGGCTTCGGTGGCGTCTTCGCCGCCATCACCTACATCACGCCGATGATGACCGAGGTCGCCGGTTTCGCCGACTCCTCGGTGACCTGGCTGCTCGTTCTGTTCGGCCTGGGCATGGTCGGCGGCAACCTGGTCGGCGGCAGGTTCGCGGACCGTGCGCTGATGCCGCTGCTGTATGTGTCGCTCGGCGCGCTCGCCCTCGTACTGGCGCTGTTCACCTTCACCGCCCACAACAAGCTCGCGGCGGCCATCACCATCGTGCTCGTCGGCGCGCTGGGCTTCGCCACCGTGCCGCCGCTGCAGAAGCGGGTCCTGGACCAGGCGTCCGGCGCCCCGACGCTGGCCTCCGCCGTCAACATCGGCGCCTTCAACCTCGGTAACGCGCTGTCCGCCTGGCTCGGCGGCATCGTGATCGCGGCTGGGCTCGGCTTCACCGCCCCGAACTGGGTCGGCGCGATCCTCGCCGCGTCGGCTCTCGGCCTCGCCGTGCTCTCGGCAGCCCTGGAGCGAAGCACCGTCCGCCGGGAAAGCCGGGTCGTGGCCGGGGCGGGGGCTGCTGAGCCCGTATCCGGTCTCGCGATCCGTCGCTGAACCGAACGCTCACGCCGTACCCGCAGCCTCTCCACGCGTTCCGCCCCTCACCGAGCAACCGTCGACGCGGTCCAGCCCGGAGGTCTCTTCCACACCCTCCCGGCGGAGCGCCGGAGCAGGACCACGGTTTCGCGACCGCGGCGCTGGAGACACTGGCCGGCTGACCGCTGACCCGTTGCCTCAAAGGCCCGGCGGGATCTCTCGCTCAGCCCGCCGCGACCGTCAGAGGTGCGAAGCGGCGGGTCCAGTCTCCGGGGAGGGCGGGTGTGCCGTAGATCATGACGGCATTGAAGGCGATCGGCGACAGGCCGTTCGCCTTCAGCCAGGTGAGCAGCTCGTCGTGGCGTACGTCGATGTCGGTGCGCAGGGGGCGGTCCGTGGCCGCGGCCAGCGAGGCGATGAGGGACTTCGCCGTGTCCGTGTCCCGGGCGATGAGGGGGCCGACGACATGGGTGTTCATATTGGGCCAGGCGGCCGCGTAGCCCGTGAGGACACCGTCGGACTCCGCGACCCTCAACTGGTCGGCGAAGGCCGGCAGGCGCGTGATCATGTGGGTGCGGTCGAGGCCGAAGACCTCGCCGTCGAGGCGGAGGATCGCGGGGAGGTCCTCGGCAGTCGCCGGGCGGATGGTGGTCCCGGCCGCGGCCCGGTTGGTGCTCCGCCGCGCCGGGCCGGTGGGGCGGAAGTGGCCAAGGACCATCTCGGCGCGGCCGACGGTCGTGAAGCCCAACTCCTCATAGAGCGGCTGTCCGTTCGGGGTGGCATGGAGGGTGAGCGGAGTGCCCCCGCTCTCGGCCACCACGTACTTCATCAGGCGCCGTCCGACGCCCTGCCGGGCATACCGCTCGGCCACGAGCACCATGCCGACGGCGGCGAGCCCCGGGCCGTAGGAGGTGACGACACATGCCGCGACGAGGCCCTTGCCGGAGGGGTCGTCGATGCCGTATCCGGTCCCCGCCGCGAGCAGCAGGCCCCACTTGTGCTCTTCACGAGGCCAGCCGCGGTCCTCGGAGAGATCGGCACAGGAAGTCAGGTCTGCCGTGGTCAGACGCCGGATGGGGAGCTCGCTGAGCGGTGTTGGCATGAAGGTCAGGCTGTCGGACGCAGAGATCGCTCGTCCAGCGCTTTACCGGAACTGGCCAAGACCCGCAGGCGACGACCGCGGCGCGTCATTCCCCACGGCTTGAGGACCGAGATCGCCGTCATGAAGAGGTACGCCGACAGGGAGACGATCGGGGCGGCGAGGAGACCCGATGGGTCCGTCACCGGAATACCGGCCGCGGCCTCCTTTGCGGCCGTGTTCACCCCGGGCCGCAGCGAGAAGGCCGTAAGCGCGGTCGTGATCAGCGTGAGCCAGAACTTGGTCCAGACCCAGCGATAGCGGGCCAGGCCCCATGGCGTACCGAGTGACAGGAGCAGACCGCTGCCGAGGGTCAGCAGCGCTACGGGGATCATCAGCCAGTTCGCGAAGACCGCCATCGATCGGTACGAGGCTTCCGCTACGGCAGGGGACCCGGAGGCGACTGCGGCGACGCTCAGCCCGAGCAGTCCGAGGGAAAGCCCGAGCCAGCCTGCCGATGCGGAGACATGGACGACGAGGGTGGCCCGCCGCACGGGCCGCTTGAGTGGTTTCACGTGAAACACCGTGCCGCGCCGCCTGCTGCTTCCGCGTCTGACAGCGGGAGTAATCGCACGTACTAACCTCGGCGTACATGGCGAGACTGCACCTCTTCGATCTCGACGGAACACTGATACGCGGCTCGGCGGCCGCCGTGGAGATCTCCCGGCAGCTGGGACTCTCCGATGAGATCGCCGCGCTGGAGCTCGACTTCGCGCTGAACGGCCTCACCCCTGACGAATTCGCCGTACGGGCCCGGGAGCTGTGGGAAGGGCTCACTCAGGATCAGTTGATCGCGGCATTCGACGGGACTCCCTGGATGGAGGGAATCCGTGAGGTGTGGGCGGATATCCGGACCCATGGGGACTACTGTGCCGTGATCTCCCTCTCGCCTGATTTCTTCGTCGAGAGATTGCTGTCATGGGGTGCACACGCCGCCCATGGTTCACGTTGGCCGTCCGTGCCGTTCACCGAGCCGGTCGACCGATCCGGCATTCTTGATGCGGTCGCGAAGGTGAAGATCGCGAACCAGCTCTGTGCAGAGTTCGAGATGGAGCTGGACGACTGTGTTGCATATGGTGATTCGATGTCCGACGCGCACATCTTCGCCGCGGTGCCCGTTGCGGTGGCGGTGAATGCGGACCATCATCTGTCCGAGCTCGCCACACACGCCTACACGGGAAGCGATCTGCGGGAGGCATACGAACTGGTGCGATTCCGTCGGTAGTTCGCGGCATCGGGGAACGAGGGTCGGGGGACGGCCCGGAGGCCCGGGCCCGACCGCGGCTACAGACATGGGGGCAATGCAGCCTAACGGGAAAGTGGGCGCGGATACCCGGACTTTCCGCTCTTTGTCCGTTGCGGCAGTGCTGCCTGGGATGCTGCGATGACAGGTGTCGCGGGCAGTGTCACAATCCGGTCCTACTCGTCCCGATTCCCGCGAAGGCAAAGGCTAGTGTGGGCCGGCAGCGGTCCTGAGGCAGAGCGGGGAATTGAGGCACGTTCCGGATCAGCGGAAGTGCGCAGACCGACCGAAAGATGTTCGAGGCGAGGCACACAATGGACGCTCCGACCACCACGTCGGCCGGCAATGGCACTTCGGGCGAGAACGGTGCCAACGGCGGCGGAGGCGGCTGGTTCACCCCTCGTAAGCGGGGCGGTGCCACGGGCCGGCCTGCGCCGGATACGGAGGACGGGGCCACGGGCGAGGGCAGCGAGGGCCGAATAGCCCCGCCCAGCCGTCCTGTGGCCGCAATACGTCCGGTCGGCACCGGAGCAGAGAGAGCCTCCGCCATGCCGCAGCGCGGCGCCCAGGCCCCTGCGCAGCACACGGCGCCCGAACCCCGTGTCCCCCAGGCCCGCGCGCCCCACGCGCCGACGTCCCCGGCTCCCGCGCCGCAGTCAGCCGGAGCCGCAGCGGCAGCCGCGCCCGAGGCCTTTGCGGCGACGCCACCCGCGCCGCCCACGCCCGAGCCCCCGACGCCCCCTGCCGCGCCCGCGTACGCGCAGCAGAGCAACGCTTCGCCCGACGCGATCCTCGTCCGGCGAACCATGGCAGAGATCGGCCCGGTTGCCGACAAGGTCACCTCGTACTTCTACGCCCTGCTCTTCGTCCGCCACCCCGACCTGCGCTCCCTTTTCCCCGCCGCGATGGACACCCAGCGGGACCGCCTCCTCAAGGCCCTGCTGACCGCCGCCGAGCACATGGACAACACCGCCGTGCTCGTCGACTACCTCAAGCATCTGGGCCGCGGCCACCGCAAGTACGGCACCCAGCCCGCCCACTACCCGGCCGTGGGCGAGGCACTCATCGGCGCGCTCAGCCGCTACGCCACGACCACCTGGGACAGCGAGACCGAGGCCGCCTGGGTCCGTACGTACACGACGATCTCCCAGGTCATGATCGATGCGGCCGCGGAGAACGAGCGCCACGCGCCGGCCTGGTGGCATGCCGAGGTCGTCTCGCACGACCTGAGGACCTCGGACATCGCTGTCGTCACCGTCCGCCCCGACCAGCCGTACCCCTTCCTGGCCGGGCAGTACACGACCCTGGAGACGCCGTGGTGGCCCCGGGTCTGGCGGCACTACTCCTTCGCGGGAGCCCCCCGCTCCGACGGGCTGCTGTCCTTCCACGTCAAGGCCGTCCCGGCGGGCTGGGTCTCGAACGCCCTCGTCCACCACGCCCGCCCCGGCGACGTGCTGCGCCTCGGCCCGCCCGCGGGGTCCATGACCGTCGACCACACCACCGACAACGGTCTGCTCTGTCTGGGCGGCGGTACCGGCATCGCCCCGATCAAGGCGCTGGTCGAGGACGTCGCCGAGCACGGCGAGCGCCGACCGGTGGAGGTCTTCTACGGTGCGCGCACCAACCACGACCTCTATGACATCGACACGATGCTGCGGCTCCAGCAGAGCCACCCATGGCTCCAGGTGCGCCCTGTCGTCGACGGCAGGGCGCAGCTGCCCGACGCCGTGCGTGAATACGGTCCGTGGAACGAGTACGACGCGTATCTGTCCGGCCCGATCGGGATGATCCGCAGCGGTGTGGATGCGCTCCGGGGCATCGGTATCCCGTTCGAGCGGATCCGCCACGACTCCCTCGAAGAGCTCGTCGCGGCCGCCGACTAGGACCGCCGCCGTGCGGCACGCAGGGGGCCCGTGCCGGTGTGCGGACCCCGTGCCGCAGCACGGCCCGGGATCAGCCCAGATCGGGAGCGTGCATCGCGCGTACGCCCTCGATATTGCCGTCCAGGTAGTGGCGCAGGGACAGCGGCACGAGATGGACGGCGGCGATCCCGACGCGGCTGAAGGGCACCCGCACGATCTCGTACTGGCCACAGGGCTCGTCCACTTCGGGGCCGTGTCGCCGTGTCTCGTCCATCGACACCAGCCGGCAGACGAAGAAGTGCTGCACCTTCACGCCCGAGACTCCGCCGTCGACGATGTGCTCGACGGTGTCGACGAAACAGGGCACCACGTCGACGATCTTGGCGCCGAGCTCTTCGTCCACTTCACGATGGAGGGCTTCGACGACGGTCGCGTCCTCGGGCTCGACCCCGCCGCCCGGCGTTACCCAGTACGGATCCATGCCCGGCTTGGTGCGTTTGATCAGGACGAGGTCATCCCCGTCGAGCAGGATGGCGCGTGCGGTGCGCTTGACCACTGGCCGTTCGGTCATGGCAAGAGAGTGGCCCGCGACACCCGTTCTGAAACTCCTGTCCACCCTGTCGTTGCCTGACGTCACCTGCCGGTGCCCGGCTGTCACCAGTCGGCCGCCGCGCGCAGCAGCCCTTCGTGTGCCCGTGCGATGTGCGGGAGTGCGAGCGTCCCGGTGCGGACGACGAGGAAGTATGTACGCAGAGGGGGAACGGGAGGGTCGAGCAGCGCCATCAGCCGCCCGCTCTCCAGGTCGCTCTCGCACAGGTAGCGCGGCAGAACGGCGAGCCCGGCGCCCGACGCGGCGGACTCCAGGACCGCGCGGAGATCCGGCGCGATGACGGTGCCCGCGGCCGCAGGCCGGCTGTCGAAGACGGCGGCCCAGTAGCGGGAGACGAACGGCAGGGACTCGTGGACCTCCACGACCGGCAGCTGCTCCAGCACGACGGAGCCCTTCCCCCGCAGCATGCCGGGACCCAGCCGGGCCGCCCACCGCGGCGAGGCGACCAGAACGTGCTCCTCGTCGCAGAGCGGAGTCGAGGTGAGCAGTCCGCCGCGCGGACGGGCCGTCGCGATGGCCAGATCGTGATGCCCGGCCGCCAGTCCTTCGAGGGTTTCCTCGGCGTTGCCCACGAAGGACGTCCGTAACGCGAGCCCCTGCGAGATCAGCGGAGTGAGCGCCGGAAGCACGCGTACGGAGGTGAACTCGGGCGGCCCGGCCAGGTGCAGCGTACGGACGCCCGACTCCTCGTCCAGACCGGTTTCGGCGATCTCGACGAGGGCGTCCAGATGCGGTGCGGCGCGGTGGGCGAGCTCGTTGCCGATGGTCGTGGGGGTGACGCCGCGCGCCTGACGCAGGAAGAGCGGCCGCCCCAGCTGCCGCTCCAGGGTCCGGATCTGACTGGTCACCGCGGGCTGGGAGAGCCCGAGGAGGGCGGCGGCGCGGGTGAACGAACCAGCCCGGTGCACCGTGATGAATGTGCGCAACAGGCCCAAGTCCATTGCTCAACTATAAATAAGTCGATAGGTCGCTGTCGCTAGCGTGATTGGACACTGACGCACAGTCAACTAGCCTTTGGTCGAGCGGTTCTCCGCGCGTGGACTCGCGGGGAATCGCGTGGCACCGGGACGGTCCGAGCCATGAGGGGGGAGGCTCGGACCGTCCTGTCGTGCCGTGTCTCGTTCTGTTGCCTTTTCCGCCCTTTTCGCCCTTTCGCGACCGGCATCCCGCCGCCGTTTCGCGTTCCGCGGTCACGCCGCCGCGGCCGCCGCATCCAGGGCGCGCAGCACATCCGCCACCAGATCGTCCGGATCCTCCGCGCCGACGGAGAAGCGGATGAACCCTTCCGGTACGGCGTCACCACCCCACCGCCCCCGGCGCTCGGCGCTGGAACGGACGCTCCCGAAGCTCGTCGCATCGTCGACGAGGCGCAGCTCCGCCAGGAATCGCTCCGCGTACGCACGGTCGGGCAGCGCGAAGGAGACCACGGAGCCGAAGCGTCGCATCTGGCCTGCGGCGACCTTGTGCGAGGGGTCGTCCGGCAGTCCCGGATAGCGCAGCCCGGTCACCTCGGCGCGGTCGGCGAGCGCCTGCGCGACAGCGAGGGCGTTCGCGCACTGGCGGTCGGACCGCAGCTGCAGCGTGGCCAGCGAGCGGTGGGCGAGCCAGGCCTCCATCGGACCAGGGATCGCGCCGACGACCTTGCGCCAGTGGCGTACGCGCGCGGCGAGCGCGGCGTCCCGGCACACCACGTACCCGAGCAGCAGATCCCCGTGCCCGGTCAGTCCCTTGGTGCCACTGGCCACGGCGAAGTCCGCGCCCAGCTCGAGCGGTCGCTGCCCGAGCGGCGTAGCGAGCGTGTTGTCGACGGCGACGAGTGCCCCGCCGGCGTGCGCCGCGTCGACGAGCCGCCGTACGTCGCACACATCGAGCCCCGGATTGGACGGCGTCTCGATCCACAGCAGCGTCGCCCCGTCGAGCACGGCCAGCTGGGCGTCGCCGCCCGTCGGCGCTGTCCGCACCTCGACGCCGTACGCCTCCAGCTGCTCGCGCACCAGCGGAAGCGCCTGATAGCCGTCGTCGGGGAGGACGACGACATCGCCCGCCCGCACCTGGGACAGCAGGACCGCGGAGACCGCGGCCATCCCGGAGGCGAAGACGACGGTCTCCACGCCGGACCCTGGGCCCTCCCGGCCCTCCCCCGTACCGCCCTCGGCGTCCGACGGCGCCTCCAGCTCGCCGATGGCCCGCTCCAGCAGCGTCCAGGTGGGGTTGTCGTCGCGCCCGTAGGTGTACGGACCCGTCGGCTCGCCCGGCAGGTGGTAGTGCGCGGCGAAGACCGGTCCCGGGAGCGTCGGTTCGTACTTCCGTGCCTCGGGCAGCCCTGCCCGTACGGCCCTTGTCCCGTCACCCATGCTCATGCCGCTCGCTCCTCAACGGATGTACGTACCGCGGCGAGCAGGCCCTCGCTCGCCGCCTCGACCATCTCCAGGCACTCCTCGAAGCCGTCCATGCCGCCGTAGTAAGGGTCCGGGACATCGAGCTCGCCCTGGGCCCGGGCGGCCGGATCGAAGGAGCGCAGCAGCCGCACCTTCGCGGCGTCCGCCTCCGTCGGCGCGAGCCGTCGCAGCTCGCGCAGATGCCCGTCGTCCAGGGCGATCACCAGATCGAGCCGGGCGAACCAGGACGCGCGGAACTGTCGTGCCACGTGGCCCGACTCGTAGCCGTGCGCCCGTAGGACGGAGACGGTTCGGTGGTCGGCGCCGTCGCCCTCGTGCCAGCCTCCGGTGCCGGCGCTGTCCACGTCGACAAGGCCGTCGAGCCCGGCCTCCTCCAGACGGGAGCGGAAGACGGACTCGGCCATCGGGGAACGGCAGATGTTGCCGGTGCAGACAAAACAGACAGCGAACGACATCGGATGATCAGCCCTTGTCGTCGGGGAGCACCATGTTCAGTGCCCACGACACGATCGAGATGATCAGACCGCCGAGCACCGCCGTCCAGAAGCCCTCGACGTGGAAGCTCAGCCCGAGCTCGTCGGCGAGCCAGGAGGTCAGCAGCAGCATCAGGGCGTTGATCACCAGCGTGAACAGCCCGAGAGTGAGGACGAAGAGTGGAAGCGTCAGCAGCTTCGCGACAGGCTTCACGAGGAAGTTGACCAGGCCGAAGAGCAGCGCGACGAGGACCAGCGTCAGCGCCTTCTTACCGGTGCTGCCACCCGTGAGCGTAATGTCCTGGATCAGCCAGATTGCCACGGCCAGGGCCCCGGCGTTCGCGATCGTCTTGACTACAAAATTCTTCATGTGTCTGATCGTGGCAGACGTGATCGGACCAATGGCAGGGGCGGACGGACGATGAAGGCATTCCGACTGGACGAACTCGAGGCGGAGCGCGCCGCGAACGACGGGGCATATCTGCAGTTCCTTCGCGAGCGGAACATGTCGGCCGGGCTGTACGCACTGAACGCGGGGGAGCTCGACCCCCAGCAGCCGCACCGGCAGGACGAGATCTACTTCGTGGTCAGCGGCCGTGCATCGATCACCGTCGGGACGGAGACGACGCAGGTCGGGCGGGGCAGCGTGGTCTACGTGCCGGCCGGGGTGGCCCACAAGTTCCATCACGTCACCGAGGACCTGCGCGTCATGGTCGTCTTTTCTCCCCCTGAGAGCTGACCGGCCGCCCCGGGTTTCCCTAGGGGACGGATCAGGGGAGTCCAAGGGCTGCGGAGGCACCGTCGGCCCTCCCTCACCCCTAGCATCGAAGCCAGGACAACTCACAGAAGCGAGGTAAGGACGATGGCGGTGCGGGAGATATTCGCGGGGATGCCCTGGTGGGTGAAGTGGGTTGCGGTCCCCTTGATCGCCATCGTCGTATTCGGCGGGCTTATCTCGGCAGTGATCGGGTTTGTCATCGGACTGCTCTTCAAGGTGCTGGTGTTCGTGGCGCTCGTCGGCGGACTCGTCTACGTCGTACGGAAGTTCATGAACTCCTCCTCGTCGTCGAGCGGCGACTGGTAGCGCGTACGCACGTTAGCCCACGCGGGGGAACGGAGAAGGGGAATCCAGCGCCCGAACGGAGGCTGCCATTAGAGTGGCGAACGTCTGCCGCCCCTGGGAATCATGGGTCGACGACCGCAATGAACAGCGGTTTGTACGACTTCCTGGGTAATTTCTGGGCTTGAATCCAGGCATCTTCGACCCGCCCTCAGGCGAGCGGCAGACGCGCGGGGGCGGCCCCCGCGGGCGGGCGTGCCGCCCGTCACCATGCCTGGGGGTGACCTTTGGCTACGGCTACGGCTACGGCTACGGCTCCTGCACCTGCGGCTGCACCCGCACCTGCATCCGCACCCGCGCCCACATCCGCGCCGGCGCCCACGCTGATCGGCTCGGTGCAGCGGGCGTTGAGACTGCTGGAGGCCGTGGGCTCCCACGTGGCCGGAGCCCCCGCCAAGCAGCTCGCGCGCGAAGCGGGCCTCCCGCTTCCCACCGCGTACCACCTGCTGCGGACGCTGACCCACGAGGGCTATCTCCGGCGCGAGAAGGGCGTGTTCGTCTTCGGTGAAGCGGCCGTGCGACTCGCGGGCGGCGGAGCGATGCAGAATCGTCGCAGCACGATCGAGGACTCGCTGGCCCACTGGCGGGACGCGATCGGCGTGCCCGTCTACTTCGCCCTCTACCGGGAGGGCGAGATCGAACTCGCCGCCGTCGCGGACACTTCGTACGCACCCGCCGTGGACGAATGGGCCGACTTCCGCGAGACGGGGCACGCCCATGCGATCGGGCAGTGTCTGCTGAGCCAGCTCGACGAGAAAGCCCGCGAGGACCACCTCGACCGCCATCCCGTAGAGGCGATCACGCCGTATACGGTCCGCGACCGGCGGGCGCTGCTGGTGCGGCTCGGCGCCATGGGTCGGATGCAACCCGTCGTCGAGCGTCAGGAATATGCAATCGGCACGGTCTGTGCGGCTATTCCGATCACGGTGGGTTCCATGGCGGCCACCATGGCGATTTCGCTCCCCCTTCACCAGGAAGCGCGATTGCTGCCCGCAGTTGAGCAGTTGCGCAGCGGGATAGGGAGCCTGCTCAGTTCGTTCGCGTTCTCTATCAGTATCTGAAATATCACTCCTTGTGATCTGCTGGGCGGGTACAGCACGATGGCGTCAAGAGGGCCAAGGGGGACCATTCCTGGCCGTTTTCATCTACTGCGGGGTACATGATGCGCGAGTCGGTTCAGGCCGAGGTCCTGATGAGCTTCCTGGTGTCCGAGGAGCTCTCGTTCCGGATCCCGGTGGAACTCCGATATGAGACGGAGGATCCATACGCGGTTCGGATGACCTTTCACCTGCCCGGGGACGCGCCCGTGACCTGGGCCTTCGGCCGGGAACTGCTCATCGACGGCATCAACGGGCCCAGTGGTGACGGCGATGTGCACATCGCGCCGGCCGCGCCCGAAGGGCTGTCCGATGTGTCCATCCGGCTCCAGGTCGGTGGTGACCGGGCGATGTTCCGGGCGAGCGCCGCGTCCCTGGTGGCCTTCCTCGACCGAACGGACAAGCTCGTGCCGCTGGGGCAGGAGCGCACGCTCGGCGACTTCGAGGACCATCTGGAGGCGGCGCTCGGACGCATCCTCGCGGAGGAGAACGCCGGCTGAGGTCACCTCTTGCGGCGGCGGCCCCTCCCGCCGCGTACTGCGGCTCCACCGTTACCCCCACCGGCACGAGCTCCAGCGGCGGCAGCCGGCCGGTCGGCAGAGACGACGAGGGCCGCCAGCGCTGTGGTCACCGGCACCGACGCGACCAGACCGATCGAGCCGACCAGCGTCCGTACGATCTCCTCCGCCACCAGCTCGCTGTTGGCCACCGTCCCCACGCCGGACTGCGCGATCGAGAACAGCAGGAGGAGGGGCAACGACGCACCCGCGTAAGCGAGTACGAGTGTGTTGACGACCGAGGCGATGTGGTCCCGGCCGATGCGGATGGCGGCCTGGTACAGGCGGCGCGGGCCCATCGTCGGATCCGCCTGGTGCAGCTCCCAGACCGCTGATGTCTGGGTCACCGTCACATCGTCGAGCACACCGAGCGAGCCGATGATCACGCCTGCCAGCAGCAGACCGGACATGTCGATGTTCGGGTACAGGCCGTGGATCAGGCCGGTGTTGTCGTCCGTGTTCCCGCTCAGGGCCGCCCAGCCGATGAAGAGCGAGCCGAGCAGCCCGATCAGCAGCAGCGAGATCAGCGTCCCGAGCACCGCGACCGAGGTGCGGGCGGACAGGCCATGGCACATGTACAGCGCGATCAGCATGATCGCACTCGCCCCGACCACGGCCACGACCAGCGGATTCGAGCCCTGCAGGATCGCGGGCAGAATGAACAGCGTCAGGATGGCGAAGCTGATGGCGAGCGCGATCAGGGCCGCCACCCCGCGCATCCGTCCGACCACGACGACCACGAGCGCGAAGATCCCGGCGAGCAGTGCCATCGGGAATTGCCGGTCCACATCGGCGACCGAGTACTGGAGATCGCGCGGGGCGTCGGGCGCGTACGCCACGACCACGCCCTGGCCCTGGTGGAGTTGCCGAGGAGCGTCCGGCTGCACGATCTCGACGAACGTACGGCCCTTGTTCTCACCGGTCGTGACCTCGACCGTCGCCCTCGCGCACGTTCCTTGCTGGGAGTTGACCGCTTCGCGTCCTTCAGGGGTCGAGGTGTCGCCGGTCGGCGGTACCTGCGCGGCGTTCACGTCCTTGCAGTCGACCTGCTCGACCTTCACCACCCGCCCTTCCTCGGTCTGCCGGTCGAAACCGACTCCGGTGCGCTCGTGGCCGGGCGCCCCGCCCGGCCAGAGCACTACGAGACCGACCAGGACCGCGGTGGCGAAAGGAATCAGCACTGCGGCGATGACCCGCCGCAGATGCTTCGAAACGGGCTCGGCAGGCCCGTGGCTGTGCGTGTGGCCATGGGCGTGATCGGCCGCCTTGCCGTCCGCGGGGCCGTGAGGTTCGGGCGTCTGCTGCGAGGAAGTCACCGCCAGATCATCGCAAGAACGGAAGGGGCCCACTGTTCAGCACGCCCGCTGGGGCGCTAGCGTGGTGACACCTTTGCACACGCGGGAGCTCGGAGCACCGGGCTGAGAGGGCGCTGACCTCCGTCATCCGTACGGGACAGCTGCGCCGACCGCCGAACCTGTTACCGGGTAATGCCGGCGTAGGGAGTAGGTCACGATGACCATTGAGGACACACGCACGCCTGCCTCCAGCTCGAACGAGGGTGGCAACGAGGGCGGCAACGAGAGCGGGAAGTCCATCGGCTGGCACAAGGGATATGTCGAGGGTTCCCGCCCCGACATCCAGGTGCCGGTCCGCCAGGTGCACCTCACCAACGGCAAGGACGTGACCCTGTACGACACGTCCGGGCCGTACACCGACCCGAATGTCGAGACCGACGTCCGCCGCGGACTGCCGCCGTTGCGGGAGAACTGGATCATCGGCCGCGGCGACACCGAGGAGTACGCCGGCCGTCCCGTCCGCCCCGAGGACGACGGGATCAAGCACACCTCGCCCCGCGGCGGGCTCCGCAACCTCGACGCGGTCTTCCCCGGCCGACCCCGTCAGCCCCGCAGGGGTCGCGAAGGCCAGGCGGTGACGCAGCTCGCGTACGCCCGTCGCGGCGAGATCACGCCGGAGATGGAGTACGTGGCGATCCGGGAGAACGTCTCTCCCGAGGTCGTACGCGAGGAGATCGCCGCCGGGCGCGCGGTCCTGCCGGCGAACGTCAACCACCCGGAGATCGAGCCGATGATCATCGGCAAGCGGTTCCTGGTGAAGGTCAACGCCAACATCGGCAACTCCGCGGTGACCTCCTCCATCGAGGAGGAGGTGGAGAAGATGACCTGGGCGACCCGCTGGGGCGCGGACACGGTCATGGACCTCTCCACCGGCCGCAACATCCACACCACCCGCGAGTGGGTGCTGCGCAACTCCCCCGTGCCCATCGGCACCGTCCCGCTCTACCAGGCGCTCGAGAAGGTCGACGGCAAGGCCGAAGAGCTGACCTGGGAGATCTACAAGGACACCGTCATCGAGCAGGCCGAGCAGGGCGTCGACTACATGACGGTCCACGCGGGCGTGCTGCTGCGGTACGTGCCCCTGACCGCCCGCCGAAAGACCGGCATCGTCTCGCGCGGCGGCTCGATCATGGCCGCCTGGTGCCTCGCGCACCACAAGGAGTCGTTCCTGTACGAGAACTTCGAGGAGCTCTGCGAGATCCTCGCGGCGTACGACGTGACGTACTCGCTGGGCGACGGCCTGCGGCCCGGCTCGATCGCGGACGCCAACGACGAGGCGCAGTTCGCCGAGTTGAAGACCCTCGGGGAACTCAACACGATCGCCAAGCGTCACAACGTACAGACGATGATCGAGGGCCCGGGACATGTCCCGATGCACAAGATCAAGGAGAACATCGACCTCCAGCAGGAGATCTGCGAAGAGGCGCCCTTCTACACCCTGGGCCCTCTGACGACCGATGTGGCGCCCGCGTACGACCACATCACCTCCGGCATCGGTGCCGCCATGATCGCCTGGTGGGGTACGGCGATGCTCTGCTACGTCACGCCCAAGGAGCACCTGGGCCTGCCGAACCGGGATGACGTCAAGACCGGCGTCATCACCTACAAGATCGCCGCACATGCGGCCGATCTCGCCAAGGGGCACCCGGGCGCGCAGGAGTGGGACGACGCCCTCTCCGACGCGCGCTTCGAGTTCCGCTGGGAGGACCAGTTCAATCTGGCCCTGGACCCGGACACGGCACGGGAGTTCCACGACGAGACGCTGCCTGCGGAGCCGGCGAAGACCGCGCATTTCTGCTCGATGTGCGGGCCGAAGTTCTGCTCGATGAAGATCAGTAGAAGCATCACGGAGCAGTTTGGCTCCGATGAGCCTCTGACCGGCGACGATGAGATCATGACAGGCATGATGGCCAAGTCCGCCGAGTTTGCCGCGCAGGGCAACCGGCTGTACCTGCCAATTGCGGACTGATCTTCTGGCATCTCGGCGTCCCCCGGCACACATTCCGGGGGACGCTGCCGTTCTATGAGGCTCTGCGCACTCGGCAGGCTTCGAACCTGCAACGCTCTGATCCATAGGATCGGGCACCATGCCGTGGGGAGTAGCGACCGCCTCTCACCCCGATCGCTGGCTGAATGCCCACGTACGGAAAGTGCGACCTTGCCCGGATTCGCGCGGTTCACGGCTGGCAAGTCCTTGCCATGGCGAGGACTTGCCGTCATCAGGCCTTCTCGTCGGCGTTACTGGCCGATAGACCCATGGCATGTTCTCCCCCTCACGATCTTCCGCCTTCCGGCGCAGGCGCTGGCAGCTGATCTCGGCCGCCACCGCGGTGCCGCTGCTGGCGTCGGGGCTCGCAGTTCTGCAAGCGCCCGCTCAAGCCGCTCCGAACAAGCCCACCGTTCCCGCCAAGCCCTCGGCGACCCACAAGGTCACCCTGGTCACCGGCGACGTCGTCACGGTCAGCACGATGGCCGACGGCAAGCAGACAGCCGACATCGACCGGCCGGACAGCGCCGTCGGCGGTGTGAAGGTCCAGGAGATCAAGGGTGACCTGTTCGTCATCCCGGACGAGGCGGTGCCGCTGCTGGGCACGGACAAGCTGGACCGGCGGCTGTTCAACGTCACCGACCTGATCGAGATGGGCTACGACGACGCGAAGTCGGCCGTGGTGCCGCTGATCGCGACGTACGCCCAGCCGAAGTCCCGCTCGGCCGTCGAGCCGACGGCCCCCCGGGGCAGCAAGCTGACCCGCAAGCTCAAGGGCATCCGCGGTGCCGCGCTCAGCACCGAGAAGCGGCAGGCCCGCACCTTCTGGACCACCGTCGCGCCGCAGGGCCGCGCGACGTTGGGCGCGGGCGTGGCGAAGCTGTGGCTCGACGGTCGCGTGAAGGCCAGCCTGAAGGAGAGCGTGCCGCTGATCGGCGCGCCCGAGGCCTGGGCGGCCGGCTACACCGGCAAGGGCGTCAAGGTCGCGGTGCTCGACACCGGCATCGACGTCAACCACCCCGACTTCGCCGGCCTGATCGACGGCACGGCCAGCTTCGTGCCGGGTGAGGCCGTCACCGACGTCAACGGGCACGGCTCGCATGTCGCCGGCACGATCGTCGGTTCGGGCGCCGCCTCCGGGGGCGACAACAAGGGCGTCGCCCCCGGTGCCGACCTGTTCGTCGGCAAGGTGCTCGGCGGCGCGGAGGGCTACGGCCAGGACTCCTGGGTCATGGCCGGCATGCAGTGGGCCGCCGAGTCCGGTGCGGACGTCGTCAACATGAGCCTCGGCGACTCCTACCCGACGGACGGCAGCGACCCGATGTCGCAGACGGTCGACGCGCTGTCCGCCCAGTACGGCACCCTGTTCGTCATAGCCGCCGGCAACGCGGGCCCGGAGAGCATCTCCGCCCCGGGCGCGGCCGCCTCGGCGCTGACCGTGGCCGCCACGGACAAGCAGGACCGGCTCGCGTACTTCTCCAGTACCGGCCCGCTGGCCTACTCCGGCGGCATGAAGCCGGACATCGCGGCGCCCGGCGTGGACATCACCGCGGCCCGCTCGCAGGAGATGACCGACGGCGGCGAGGGCCTCTACCGCACCATCAGCGGCACCTCGATGGCCACCCCGCACGTGGTCGGCGCGGCGGCGATCCTGGCCCAGTGGCACCCGGACTGGACCGGCGCGCAGCTCAAGGAACACCTGATGAGCACCGCGAAGGGCCTGGACGGCGGGTACTCGCCGTACGAGGTCGGCACCGGCCGTCTCGACGTGGCCGCCGCCGTGCGCACCACGGTCCGCGGCACCGGATCGCTCTTCTTCGGCAACTACACCTGGCCGCACGAGCCGAGCGACGGCGCCGTCACGAAGGACCTGACCTTCACCAACTCCGGTTCCGCCGACGTCACGCTGAACCTGGCGCTGACCAACGACGGCGGCCCGTTCACGCTGGGAGCCACCACGGTGACCGTCCCGGCGGGCGGCACCGCCGCCGTCCCGGTGACCGGTGACCCGCAAGCCGCCTCGGCCGGCCGGCACGCCGGCTACGTGACAGCCACCGACGCCGCCACCGGGCAGCCGGTGACCCGCACGTCCGTGGCGCTGCTCAAGGAAGAGGAGCGCTACGACCTGAACATCAAGCTGGTCGGACGGGACGGCAAGCCCGCCGCCGGCTGGGTCACGATCAACCTGGCCGGCGACTTCTGGCCGTGGTCGCTCTACGTCGACGGCTCGACCACCATGCGCATGGCACCCGGCCTCTACACCGTCGCGGCGTACCTCGACGTGGCCGGCGAGAAGGCGGACCGCTCGGGTCTCGCCGTGCTGGTCGACCCCGAGACCGTACTCAAGGACGGCTCCGCGGACGTGGTGCTGGACGCGCGCAAGGCACGCCTGCTGCAGACCGAGGCGCCGCAGCGCACCGAGGACCGCCAGCGCAAGGTCGACTTCAACGTCCACTACAAGGGCCTCGACCCGTTCATGGACTACCGCAGCGCGTACGTGCTGCCGCCGACGTACGACGACGTCTACGTCGCGCCGACGGAGCCGATGAAGCAGGGCGAGTTCATGCTGACCACCCGCTGGCGCAAGGGCGAGCCGCAGCTCAGCCTGAGCACATCGGGCGGCCGGCTCCAGTTCGAGGCACTGGTGCAGGCGGGCAGCGCCCTGGGCACCGCCACGGACACGCTGGACGCGGTCTACGCGGGCAACGGCGCGGCGGCCGCATACGAGAAGGTCAGCGCCAAGGGCAAGGTCGTCGTCATCGAGCGCAGCGACGAGGTCTCGCCGCAGGAGCGCACCGAGGCCGCGGTCGCGGCCGGTGCGAAGGCGCTGATCGTGGTCAACGACGGTGTCGGTGCTCTGATGGAGTACGTCGGCGAGTCGCCCATCCCGGTCGCCACCGTGCACCGCGACGCGGGTAAGGCCCTTATCTCGACGGCCAAGGCCGGCATCTTCAAGCTGACCGCGAAGCAGACCGAGTACACGCCGTTCGTCTACGACCTCACCCGGGAGTACCCCGGCCAGGTGCCGGACCGGGCCCTGGTCTACAAGCCGACCAAGGATGACCTCGCCCGGATCGATGCCCGCTACTACTCGGCCACGGACGGCGGGGTGGCGGAGGGCTACCGGTCCGACTTCACCCTCAGCCCGTCATTCAACTTCCCCGAGCGCGAGTGGCACCCGGGCACCCGCACCGAGTGGGTGACGCCGGGCCAGGTCTGGAGGGAGTTCCACGCGCAGGGCGTCGACGGAGACCTGCCGTGGGTGATGGTGTCGGGCGACAACACGTATGCCAAGGGCAGCACCACCCGGCTGGACTGGTTCGCACCGGCGACCCGGCCCGGCCAGGGCGAGGCCTTCGGCGTGTACAACTCCCGCTGGCAGAACTACATGACCTGGAACGTGCAGGCGTGGGCCTCCGCCAGCGACAACATGCGGCTGGGCGGCTTCCTGCAGTGGGGTGAGACGCCGACCCACCTGCAGGTCTTCCAGGGCGACACGCTGATCCACGACAACCCGTACAGCACGGACATGCAGTGGGTGGAGGTGCCGGCGGGCAACCTGCCCTACCGCGCCGTCCTCGACGCGGAGCGGCCCGCTGACGTCTTCCGGCTGTCGACGCGCACCCACACCGAGTGGACGTTCATGTCCGACACCGTCGACTCGGAATTCTTCGAGCCGTTCTCGGTGCTGAACCTGAACTACAAGCTGGAGTCGGACCTGCACGGCGACGTCAAGGCCAATGCGACCCAGCAGATCGCGCTCAAGCCGGTGTCGATGGACCTCGGCACCGTGCCGGGCACCGTCACCACGGTGAAGCTGGACGTCTCGTACGACGACGGCGCCACCTGGCAGAAGGTGACCCTGACCAAGGGCGCCGGCGGCTACTGGACGGGTTCGTTCAGGACGGCGAAGAAGCCCGGCGGCTTCATCTCGGTCCGCGCGAGCGCCGAGACGGACAGCGGCTTCAGCGTCAAGAACGAGATCATCCGGGCGTACGGCCTGCGATGAACCGCACTGTCGGGCCCCGGGGAGGCGACTCCCCGGGGCCTTTCCCGTCACACCTGCTCCCAGCAGGGACTATTCAGGGTTTGCCGCCATGGCGCATACTCTCCCCGCTGCGGAAGGCGGAAGGGAGTCGGTCGCCGATGCTGGATGTTCTGGGCCTCGGACCCGATGACGAGCGCGTCTACCGGGCGCTGCTCGGACGGCCCGATTCCACCGCGATGCTGCTGGCGGATCTGCTCGTCGTATCGCAAGCCGACGTGGACAAGGCCTTGTCCCGCCTGGTCGAGTGGGGACTGGTGATCAGGTCGGCGGATGAGCAGTTCACCGCCGCGCCGCCGGCCATGGCGCTCGGAGCTCTCATCGGCCAGCGCCGAGACGGGCTGCGCATGGCTGAGCAGGCACTGGTGACCTTCGCCGAGGAACACCGGGCGGCGATGACCGGGAGCAGCATCAACGATCTGATCGAGGTCGTCTCGGGCGTCGATGCCATCCGTCATCGCTTCCTACAGGTGCAGCAGGCAGCCCGCACGCAGGTCCGCACCTTCATCACCGCACCGTTCGTCGCCGTGCCGCCCGACGAGAACACGGCCGAACCCGTGGCCATCGGCCGCGGCGTGCACTTCCGGGCGGTACTGGACCGGGCCGTGCTGGCAGAGCCGGGCATCATCACCGATGCGATCGATTCACTGCACAACGGCGTGCAACTGCGTGTCGCCGACCAGCTGCCGATGAAACTCGTGCTGGCCGACGCCGACCTCGGCCTTGTCCCGCTCGCGGTCACACCGGACGGAGAGCCCGGCGCCGTGCTGCTGCACCGCAGCGGCCTGTTGGATGCGTTGGACGCGCTGTTCGAGACGGTATGGCGCACCAGCCACCCGCTCGAGCTGTCGGGCACCGGCGGAGAAGCCGAAACCACCGTCGAGCTCGGTGCGGAAGGCCCGACCGACGTCGACCGAAGGATCCTCGCGCTACTGCTGGCCGGCGTGACCGACCCGACGGCCGCGACACAGCTTGGTCTGTCACCGCGCACGCTGCACCGACGCCTGCGCCACCTCATGGACATAGCCGGAGTTCGGACCCGGATGCAGCTTGGCGGTTACGCCATCCGACACGGCTGGGTAGAGCCACACTGAAGGTCCTGCGCCGTTCAGAAATGCGTCGCTGCAAGTCGTAGGGACCTGGTGGTGCTCGTAGCACGCACCCGTGATCGAGCTGAGCACGTTCACCTGTGCGAGCTGTGCATCCGTCAGCACGAGGGCGTCGCCCGGAGCTCCTGGGACCCAGATGCGGTTCAGGATGAACAGCGTGAACGCTGCCGCGACCCCGAGCAGAGAGAGCACGAGGAAGCCCACGATGGCCAGGGCGCACCCGCAGCCGCCACCGCCGAGCGCCCAGGGCCACCACCGCAGACGCGGGACGGGACCACCCGTCATCGGCGCGGCGTAGGCCAGTTGTCCATGCTCGGCATCCACCCGTCGCGGTCGTCACATCGGCCACCGCCTGGTCCGGCTGCGCCATCATGCACCTGCTCCGGCCGGGAGCCGACAGCGGGTCCTCGTGGTGGGGACGCTGCCCGACCTCACGCTGCTGCCCAAGTAGCGGCTGATGACTGGTTTATGACGACACATCCCTTCTCTTCGTGATTGCACCGGCCTTTTGGCGTCGGAACGGACACGGTTGGGCGGCAGGAAGGTGAACGTTCTCCCAGTAGTCGGGCAGCTATTGACCGCGTCTTTATGTGTGCCTTACGTTCCGCCTTGCTTGGCCGAAATTCGATGCGTCCCTGACAAAGGGAATGAAAGGAACCGAAGTGAGCTGGTACCTGGCTGTGCTCAAGAACTACGCCGGATTCGGCGGTCGTGCACGCCGCAAGGAGTACTGGATGTTCGTACTCTTCAACGTCATCTTCGCCCTGGTGCTGCTTGGCATCGGCGTCGCTCTCAAGACGCAGATCCCCTACGCGGTCTACCTCCTCGGGACGCTGATCCCGTCGCTCGCCGCCGCGGTTCGCCGACTGCACGACACCGGGCGCTCGGGCTGGTGGCTGCTCATTTCCTTCGTCCCCTTCGGCGGCATCGTCCTGCTCGTCTTCCTGGCGTCCGACGGTAAGCCGGAAGAGAACGAGTACGGCGTGAACCCGAAGCTCGCTCCCGCCGCGGCGTGAGTCGACGATCCGTCAGGATCGGACCAGGGGCCGGGCGCAGCATCGAAGCTGCCCCGGCCCTCGCCATGGAAACCGTCAGCTGTCAGCAGGGAATCCGTCAGTGCTGTCCCGCGCGGTAGAGGTCCCGTGGCAACGCGATCCCGGGTCCGTCTACTCGGGCTGGTGCTCCGGAGGGCCGAAGTCCGGGCTGGTGAAGTCCGGGCTGGTGAATGTCGGCCGGGAGCCGGCCGATGAGCCCTCGCTCGGGCTGGAGAAGTCGGGCCCGCTGTAGCCGACTTTCGGGATGCGGTTCACCCGGCGCGGTGGGGCCGGGGAAGCCGGGTCGGCGCTGGGGTCGGCGAGGGCGGCGCGCAGGAACGGGATGATTCCGCGCTCCAGGAGGGCGTGCCGCCAAGCTTCCCTGGCACGTGCCACCTCGTCGGGCAGTTCGCCCCCCGCCTCCTCGGCGGGCACCTGGGTCGCACCGTTCCGCAGGGCCGTGATCAGCAGGCCGATCGCGGCGGCCAGGAGACCCGCCGCCGTGAGTGCCCCGAAGAACCAGCCGGCCGTCACCAGGGTCTCCGCGAAGGACGGTTCAGGGCTCAGCGCCTTGAGGGCATAACCCACGAGCAGGAAGATCACCGCGGCGGTGCCCGCCAGGACCGGTGCCAGGACGGTGAGGACGGCACCGAAGCCGGCCCCGGCACCCGGTTCGGCCGCTTCACCGAGCGCGGGGCCCAGAACCGAGCTCTGGACCGATCCCGTGGAGGGCGAGCGCAGATCCTCGCGGACCTTCACGAAGTGCTCGTACTCCGCGGACGCGGCGCTGGTTATCAGTGCGGTGGCGTTGAGCGCCATCGTGCGTAGCTGTTCGGCGTTGAGTCGCTCCCCGACGGCGTCGAGATCCGGACGGTCGTGTGCGTTGCGCAGCGCGTCATCGAGGATGCGCTCGTATTCGGCGCGGTCCTCGGTCAGCAGGTGCGGAGCGCTGTTCATGTGCATCCCCCGATGCTCCGTAGGGCCGGATTGCCCGCGTGGGTGGGCAGTTGGGCGGAAACGGAGGAGAGCCTGCTACGGATAAGCCGATGGTAGAGCGGTTACGGCACGGGGTGACAGGGGGTTTCCGGAAATCGCCTTCCCCGGATTGGCTCAGCCATGCAGCGGGAGCTGCGCCACCAGCAGCTTTCCGGCCATGGTCACTCCGCCGTCCATCGCGATGGCGAGTCCGTCCGCGTACACATGAGGGCCCTCGACCACCGGACGCGAGCCCTCCTCACCGTCCGCCGCGTCCTCGGTGCCGACCTCGCCGAGCAGATACGGAATCGGGCTGTGGCCATGGACGATGCGCTGTCCGCCATAGGCGTCGAGCAGCTCGCGCACGGCCTGCGGTCCTTCGTCGTCACGGAAGGCGAAGCGCTTGGTGAACTTGCGGAAGAGGTCCCAGCACTCGTCGGCGTCGTTGCGGTTCAGGATCTCGTGGACGTTGTCGTTGACGTCCGCGATCGTGGTGCCGTACTCGAGGTAGGCGGTCGTGTCGGAGTGCATCAGCAGATGCCCGTCCTCCTCGACCACCGCGTCCAGCCGGGCCATCCACTGGAGGTGGACGTCCTGGAGGCGGTCCATGTCGTTCTTCTGGCCGCCGTTGAGGAGCCAGGCCGCCTGGAAGGTGGCGGTGCCGGCGCCGGAGTTGACGGGGGTGTCGCCGAAGCGCTTCGCGCCGATGAGCAGCAGCTCGTGATTGCCCATCAGGGCCTTGCAGTAGCCGCCGGCGGCCGCGGCCTCCGCGGAAAGCCGCATGACGAGGTCGATGACTCCGATGCCGTCGGGGCCGCGGTCGGTGAAGTCGCCGAGGAACCAGAGCCGGGTGTTGCCCGCCGACCATTGGCCCTCGGAGTCGATCAGGCCCTGCTCGACCAGCGCCGCGACGAGCTCGTCGAGATAGCCGTGGACGTCGCCGACGACGTAGAGCGGGCCGAGGCCGTCCTGGACGGCGGCCTGTGTCTCGACGGGCGCGACGGTCACCTGGACGGTGTCCCCACGGTTGATCACCGGCAGGTCGCGCTCGGTGGGGGTGTAGCCCTCCGGCGGCTCGTCCTCCGGATAGGCGTTACCGGGGTGATCGAGGACGTGTTCGTACGACGGCGCCTGCGACTGCACCGGGACCTGTGCGTACGGGGGCACCCGGAAGTCACGCAACGTCGCCGTCCGCACCACGGGTCCTTGACCGGCCCCCTGAGTCATCGACCCCTCCACCACCGTCGCGCCGCCGTACCCCGTCGGACCGGCCTGGTCGGGGAGGCCCGCGGTGTCGTGCGCCCATCATAGGAATGCGGCTCGTGCTGTGTGACGCACCAGGGGTGCTGAATCCGGGTACAGCCTCGGTTCGCTGGCCGTTTCGCCCGAATTGGGCTGGTCTAGGGCCTGATCCACAAGACGGGCCCTAGACCTGAGAGGGTGACCGCGGGTGGCTCACCGTCGTCCGCGGGGGGCGGCGCTGTGAGGACGTACGGACGATGAGTTCCGTCGGTATCACCTGCTCGACCGGCCCGCCTCCGTCGATGCCCTCGATCGCGTCGATGAGCAGCTGGACGACGGCGGTGCCGATCCTCCGGGGCTTGAGCGAGAGGGTGGTGATGGGGGGCTCGGTGTTGGCGTACACCGTGGACTCGCTGCAGCAGACCAGCAGCAGGTCGTCGGGCACGCGCAGCCCGTACCGCCGGGCCGCCGCGAGCAGATCGGTGCCGTTGGGGTCGAAGAGTCCGTAGACGGCGTCGGGACGGTCGGGGCGGGCGAGCAGTCGGTCGGCGGCGACGGCGCCCGCGCACGGGTCGTGCGCGGGGTAGGCCTCGTAGACGGGGTCCTGGCCGACCCGCTCGCACCAGTCGAGGTACGCGGTGGTCGACAACCGGGTGTAGGTGTCGGTGGAGGTACCGGTGAGCAGGCCGATCCGGCGGGCGCCGGCGGCGGCGAGATGGTCGAGCAGATCGAGTACGGCGGCTTGGTGGTCGTTGTCCACCCAGGCGGTGACCGGGAGGGTGCCGGCCGGGCGCCCGTCGGAGACGACGGGCAGGCCCTGGCGGACCAGCTCGGTGACGACCGGGTCGTGGTCGGAGGGGTCGATGACGACGGTGCCGTCGAGGGCGACGTTCGACCAGACGTCATGGCGTGAAGTGGCGGGCAGGATGACAAGCGCGTAGCCGCGGGCGAGCGCGGCGGAGGTCGCGGCTCTCGCCATCTCGGCGAAGTACGCGAACTCGGTGAAGGTGAAAGGTTCATCCCCGTACGTCGTCACGGTCAGGCCGATGAGTCCCGACTTGCCCGTACGGAGCGTTCGGGCCGCGGCCGACGGGCGGTAGCCCAGCCGGTCCGCGACCTCACGGACGTGGCGGCGCGTGGCGTCCGGCAGTCTGCCCTTGCCGTTGAGGGCGTCGGAGACAGTCGTGATGGAGACACCGGCAGCGGCGGCCACGTCCCGGATGCCCGCCCGACCTTGCCGGCTGCCCCGGCGGGATGTTTCCGTCCGGCTCACTTGGTGCTTCCCTGCTGCTGTCATGGCGAGCCGATAGTAGGGCGATGTCGTGCGGTTGGGCCGGTCGCATATGCAGCCGTTGACAGGCACGTTTCTGCATGGTGCGTAATGCCCAATTGCCTTAGAAACCAAGGGAGTTGGACACTTCCACACTGGTCTCACGGTTGTCGACCGGCATAGACCTGCCAAGGGCCCGAGGTCTCGAAGAGGTCTCAACTCACTACTACGGGCGATGCGCGCCACGGAGTGAGCCACCGGCGCGCGCCGGCTTGGGGAGCGCTCCCCCTTTTTCCGGGATCTGCCACCGCCCATTCGCAGGGGCCGGGAATCCTCATAAGGTGAGCAGTATTGGTGAGCCTGTACGACGGTCGAGGAGGACCTGCGGTGAGCGAGACGAGCCCGAAGCTGCGCCCCGAGCTGGACGGCATCCCCACCTACAAGCCGGGCAAGCCCGCCGCGGCCGGCGGTGAGGGACCCGCCGCCTTCAAGCTTTCCTCCAACGAGAACCCGTATCCGCCCCTGCCCGGGGTGATGGAGACCGCGGTCGCCGCGGCGGCGGGCTTCAACCGCTACCCGGACATGGCCTGCACCGGGCTGATGAACGAGCTCTCCGACCGTTTCGGGGTGCCGGTCTCGCATCTGGCGACCGGCACCGGCTCCGTGGGTGTGGCGCAGCAGCTGCTCCAGGCCACCTCGGGCTCGGGCGACGAGGTCATCTATGCGTGGCGGTCCTTCGAGGCATACCCGATCATCACGCAGATCAGCGGGGCGAAGCCGGTCCAGGTGCCGCTGACCTCGGGCGATGTGCACGATCTGGACGCGATGGCGGACGCGGTCACGGAGCGGACCCGGCTGATCTTCGTCTGCAACCCCAACAACCCCACCGGGACCGTGGTGCACCGCGCCGAGCTGGAACGGTTCCTCGACCGGGTGCCGTCGGATGTGCTGGTGGTGCTGGACGAGGCGTACCGCGAGTTCATCAGGGACGCGGACGTACCCGACGGCATCGAGATCTACCGGGAGCGGCCGAACGTCGCCGTGCTCCGGACCTTCTCCAAGGCCTACGGTCTGGCCGGCCTGCGGGTCGGCTTCGCGATCGCCCATGAGCCGGTGGCCGCGGCGCTGCGCAAGACGGCGGTGCCCTTCGGCGTCAGCCAGCTCGCCCAGGACGCGGCGGTCGCATCCCTGCAGGCCGAGGACGAACTGCTCGGGCGGGTCGGTTCGTTGGTCGCCGAGCGGACGCGGGTGTACGACGCGCTGGTGAAGCAGGGCTGGACCGTGCCGCCGACCCAGGCGAACTTCGTCTGGCTGCGCCTGGGCGAGCGTACGGTCGAGTTCGCGGGGGCGTGCGAGCGGGCCGGGGTCGTGGTGCGGCCGTTCCCGGGCGAGGGGGTGCGGGTCACGATCGGCGAGTGCGAGGCGAATGACGTCTTCCTGCAGACCGCGGAGGCGTTCCACAAGGATCTGTAGCCGGCCACGTCCCCCGGGGTGCGGCCACACCCCGGGAGTCCCCCGCCGGGGTGCGCTGCTGTAGCCCGGGAGTCCCCCGCCGGGGTGCGCTGCTGTGGCCAGGGAGCCGCCCCGCCGGGGTGCCCCTTGTCCCCGCGGGGTGCGGCTCAGTCCTGGTCGCTCACGTGCTCGACGCGGATCGGGTCGCCCGAGCGCACTGTCGCCAGCACGCGCGGGTCCCCGTCGATCCGGCCCAGGATGTTGCACGGGCTCGCGAGGCGCGATTCGTCGCCGCGCGAGATGGGCGTCGGTCCGTACGGCAGTGCCAGCGCGTCGCCCTCGGTCCAGAACGCGACCGTGCCCGGGTCCACCACCTGCCGGGCGTCCGCTTCGAGCGCGGGGGAGACCGGGGTCTCGAAGTAGACCTCTTCGCCCCAGGTGTGGGCGGTGGACGAGATCGGGAGAGCCCCCGCGAGCGCCTTGCTCGTGGGGGTTTCCTCAAGGGTCGCCGTGAGCTGTCCGGCGGGCCAGGAGATTCGGATCCTCATTCCTCAGATTCAACAATATGTTGAAGAAGACGGGAAGAGTGACCGGCGGGTAACCGTAAGAGGGACCCCGCTCGTCAGTACGGATTTCGTATGAGCCATAATGCTTGTGAATGTGAACGCGTTCACAAGCGCGCCCTGAACCTCCTGGAATGGGGTGGATCTACGGGGCAAAGTGCCGGGACGCGCCGATGTAGTACGCCGATGTGACCACGCCGAGGTAAGGAGAGCCGACGTGGACCTAGCTCTGGCGCCAGAGACTCTGGCGCGCTGGCAGTTCGGCATCACCACCGTCTACCACTTCCTCTTCGTCCCCCTGACGATCTCGCTGGCCGCGCTCACAGCCGGACTGCAGACGGCATGGGTGCGCACAGAGAACGAGAAGTACCTCAGGGCGACCAAGTTCTGGGGCAAGCTCTTTCTGATCAACATCGCGATGGGTGTGGTCACCGGCATCGTGCAGGAGTTCCAGTTCGGCATGAACTGGTCCGACTACTCGCGCTTCGTCGGCGACGTGTTCGGAGCCCCGCTCGCGTTCGAGGCGCTGATCGCCTTCTTCTTCGAGTCCACCTTCATCGGCCTGTGGATCTTCGGCTGGGACAAGCTTCCGAAGAAGATCCATCTCGCCTGCATCTGGATGGTCTCCATCGGCACCATCCTCTCCGCGTACTTCATCCTGGCGGCCAACTCCTGGATGCAGCACCCCGTCGGCTACCGGATCAACAAGGAGAACGGACGGGCCGAGCTCACCGACTTCTGGATCGTGCTGACCCAGAACACCACGCTCACCCAGGTCTTCCACACCCTGTCCGCGGCCTTCCTCGTGGGTGGCGCGTTCATGGTCGGCATCGCCGCCTTCCACCTGGTGCGCAAGAAGCACGTCCCGGTGATGAAGAGCTCGCTGCGCCTGGGGCTGGTCACCGTCGTCGTCGCGGGTCTGCTGACCGCGATCAGTGGTGACTTCCTCGGCAAGGTCATGTACGAGCAGCAGCCGATGAAGATGGCCGCGGCCGAGGCGCTCTGGGAGGGCGAGCAGCCGGCGCCGTTCTCCGTCTTCGCCTACGGGGACGTGGACAAGGGGCACAACAAGGTCGCGATCGAGATACCCGGTCTGCTGTCCTTCCTGGCCCACAGCGACTTCACGTCGCACGTGCCCGGTATCAACGACACCAACGAGGCCTTGCAGGAGAAGTTCGGGCCCGGCGACTACCGGCCCAACATCGCCGTGGCGTACTGGGGATTCCGCTGGATGATCGGCTTCGGCATGACGTCCTTCGCCATCGGCCTGGCCGGACTCTGGCTGACACGCAAGAAGTTCCTGCTGCCGCCGGCGCTTCGGGTCGGTGAGGACGAGGTGCCGCATGTGGTCCTCTTCAGGAAGCCGCTCGGCCCGAAGCTCACGAAGCTGTACTGGCTGACCGCGATCTGGACGCTGGGCTTCCCGCTGATCGCCAGCTCCTGGGGTTGGATCTTCACCGAGATGGGGCGGCAGCCCTGGGTCGTGTACGGGGTGCTCCAGACCCGTGACGCGGTCTCCCCCGGTGTCTCGCAGGGCGAAGTGCTCACCTCGATGATCGTCTTCACGGCGCTCTACGCGGTGCTCGCCGTGATCGAGGTCAAGCTGCTCGTGAAGTACGTCAAGGCCGGGCCTCCCGAGCTCACGGAGTCCGACCTCAACCCACCCACCAGGATCGGCGGCGACGACCGTGACGCCGACCGGCCTATGGCTTTCTCCTACTGAGACCGAGGACTGGGAGCTGAGGCATGGAACTCCACGACGTCTGGTTCGTACTCATCGCCGTCCTGTGGACCGGCTACTTCTTTCTCGAGGGCTTCGACTTCGGCGTCGGCGTCCTGACGAAGCTGCTCGCCCGTGACCGGGCCGAGAAGCGCGTCCTCATCAACACCATCGGTCCCGTCTGGGACGGAAACGAGGTATGGCTGCTCACAGCGGGCGGTGCGACGTTCGCCGCGTTCCCCGAGTGGTACGCCACGCTCTTCTCCGGCTTCTATCTGCCGCTGCTGATCATCCTGGTGTGTCTGATCGTGCGCGGTGTCGCCTTCGAGTACCGCGCGAAGCGGCCGGAGGAGAGCTGGCAGCGCAACTGGGAGACGGCGATCTTCTGGACCTCCCTGGTGCCCGCAGTGCTGTGGGGTGTGGCCTTCGGGAACATCGTGCGCGGCGTCAAGATCGATGCGGAGATGGAGTACGTCGGCACCTTCGGCGATCTGCTGAATCCGTACGCGATTCTCGGCGGGCTGGTGACGCTGTTCCTGTTCACCTTCCATGGGACGGTGTTCGCCGCCCTGAAGACGGTCGGGGACATTCGGGAGCGGGCACGGAAGCTGGCACTGACGCTGGGGCTGATCACGGCTGTGCTGGCGCTCGTCTTTCTGGGCTGGACCCAGGCGGACAAGGGCGACGGGACCAGCTTGGTCGCGATGGTCGTCGCGGTGGTGGCGCTGGTCGGGGCGATCGGTGCGAATCAGACGGGGCGCGAGGGGTGGTCGTTCGCGCTGTCCGGTGTGACGATCGCGGCTGTGGTCGCGATGCTCTTCCTGACCCTCTTCCCGAACGTCATGCCGTCGTCGCTCAATGAAGAGTGGAGCCTGACGGTGACCAACGCCTCGTCGAGCCCGTACACGCTGAAGATCATGACGTGGTGTGCGGCGGTCGCGACGCCCGTGGTGATGCTGTACCAGGGGTGGACGTACTGGGTGTTCCGGAAGCGGATCGGCACGCAGCACATCGCTGATTCGCACTGAGCTCTCCGTGTCCGCCGAGCCGCCGCCATGAAGTAGGGGATGTTTCACGTGAAACCCGTCGACCCGCGTCTGCTCCGGTACGCCCGGGCCACCCGCTTCTTCATGGCGGCTGTGGTGGTCCTCGGCCTTGCCGGGGCGGCGCTGGTCGTTGCCCAGGCGATGCTCATCGCCGAGGTGGTGGTGGGGGCGTTCCAGCGAGGGCTGGACGCCTCCGGGCTGTGGACGCCGCTGGTGCTGCTGGCCGCGGTCGCGGTGGGGCGCGGGCTGGTGTCGTGGCTGACCGAGCTGGCGGCGCACCGGGCGAGCGCGGCGGTCAAGAGTGAGCTGCGGATGCGGCTGCTGGAGCGGGCGGCGAAGCTCGGCCCGGGGTGGCTGAGCAGGCAGCGCACCGGGTCGCTCGTCGCGTTGGCCACGCGTGGAGTGGACGCTCTCGACGACTACTTCGCGCGCTATCTGCCGCAACTGGGGCTCGCCGTGGTGGTTCCGGTGGCGGTTCTGGCAAGGATCGTCACCGACGACTGGGTGTCGGCGGCGGTCATCGTGGTGACCCTGCCGCTGATCCCGATCTTCATGGTGCTGATCGGCTGGGCCACGGAAGCCCGGATGAACCGTCAGTGGAAGCTGCTGTCACGGCTGTCCGGGCACTTTCTGGACGTGGTCGCGGGGCTGCCGACGCTGAAGGTGTTCGGCCGGGCGAAGGCGCAGGCCGAGTCGATCCGGAGGATCACATCCGAGTACCGGCGGGCGACGCTGAAGACTCTGCGGATCGCGTTTCTGTCGTCGTTCGCGCTGGAGCTGCTGTCGACCCTGTCGGTGGCACTGGTGGCCGTGGGCATCGGCATGCGGCTCGTCCACGGTGAGCTCGACCTCTATACCGGGCTGGTGGTGCTGATCCTCGCGCCCGAGGCGTATCTGCCGATCCGGCAGGTGGGGACGCAGTATCACGCGGCGGCGGAGGGGCTGTCGGCGGCGGAGGAGATCTTCGCGGTGCTGGAGAGCCCCGTGCGTGGCGGGGGTGCGGGGGAGCCGGCCTCGGTGCGGCTGGAGCTGTCCGGGGTGACGGTCCGTCGTGCGGGGCGGGGCGAGCCGTCGTTGGACTCGGCGTCGCTGGTGGTGGAGCCGGGCGAGGTGGTTGCCCTGGTGGGGCCCAGCGGAGTCGGGAAGTCGACGCTGCTGGATGTGGTGCTGGGGTTCATCCCGCCGGACGAGGGCCGGGTGCGGGTGGGCGGCGCGGACCTGGAGACCCTGGACCTGGAGCGGTGGCGGGAATCGATCGCGTGGGTGCCGCAGCGGCCGTACCTCTTCGCGGGAACGATCGCCGAGAATGTGCGGCTCGCGCGGCCGGACGCGGATGACGCCCAGGTCATGGCAGCGCTGCGGGACGCCGGGGCGTACGACTTCGTGGCCGGGCTGGCGCGGGGTGTGGACACGATCCTGGGCGAGGACGGCACGGGGCTGTCGGCCGGACAGCGGCAACGGCTGGCGCTGGCCCGGGCGTTCCTCGCCGACCGGCCGTTGCTGCTGCTCGACGAACCGACGGCGGCGCTGGACGGCGAGACCGAGGCGGGGATCGTGGAGGCGATCCGGCGACTGTCGGCAGGGCGGACGGTGCTGCTGGTCGTCCACCGGCCCGCGCTGCTGGGCCTCGCGGACCGGGTCGTCGAGCTTCGGCCATCGGGGGCGGTGCGTTCCGGGTCGGTGGATGTCGCGGCGGTGGGTTCCCCCACGCCCTCCGGGCTTCCGCAGCCGTTGCCAGCGCCCGTGCGGGACGGAGTCGTGGATGGGCCGGCTGTGGCCGGCCGTGTGCGCCCCGATGGTGGGGAGAGCGCGGGAGCCGAGACCCTGCCGCAGGGGCGGCAGGCCGGGGTGCTGGCCCGGGTACGGGGGATGGCCGGAAGGCTGCGCGGGCAGCTCGTTCTCGGCCTGGTGCTCGGGAGCCTGGCGCTGGGATCCGCCGTGGGGCTCATGGCGGTGTCCGGATGGCTCATCTCGCGGGCGTCGGAGCAGCCGCCGGTGCTGTATCTGATGGTGGCGGTGACGGCGACGCGGGCGTTCGGGATCGGGCGGGCCGTGTTCCGGTACGCGGAGCGGCTGGTGTCGCACGACGCCGTGTTGTCGATGCTCGCCGATCTGCGGGTCGGGGTGTACCGGCGGCTGGAGAGGATCGCGCCGGCCGGGCTGGGCCGGGCTCGGCGGGGCGATCTGCTGTCGCGGCTCGTCGCCGATGTCGACGCGCTGCAGGACTACTGGCTGCGGTGGTTGCTGCCCGCGGGCGTCGCGGTCGTTGTCGGGAGCGGGGCCGTCGGGTTCACGGCGTGGCTGCTGCCCGAGGCCGGTGCCGTGCTGGCCGTCGGGCTGCTCGTCGCCGGGGTGGCCGTGCCGATGGTCAGCGGCGCCTGCGCGCGGCGGGCCGAGCGCAGGCTCGCGCCGGCGCGCGGTGTGCTGGCCACGCGGGTCGTCGATCTGCTCCGGGGTACGGCCGAGCTGACCGTCGCCGGGGCGCTGAAGGACCGGATCGCCGCGGTGCGGGAAGCGGACCGCACACTCACCCGGATCGCGTCGCGCGCCGCGTCCGCCACCGCGCTCGGCGGCGGGCTCTCCGCCGTGGCCTGCGGGCTCACCGTCGCGTTCGCCGCGTACGCGGGTGTCATGGCCGTGCACACGGGCCGGATCGAGGGCGTCGAGCTCGCGGTCGTCGTACTGACCCCGCTCGCCGCGTTCGAGGCGGTCATCGGGCTTCCGCTCGCCGTGCAGTACCGGCAGCAGGTCAGGCGCAGTGCCGAGCGGGTCTTCGAGGTGCTCGACGCCCCGGCGCCGGTGCACGAGCCCCTGGACCCGGCACCCGCACCCGCGTCCGCGTTCCCGCTGGAGGTCCGCGGGCTCACGGCCCGCCACGGGGGACAGGGCCGCGACGCACTCACCGGTTTCGATCTGAGCCTCACCGAGGGCAGGCGGATCGCGGTCGTCGGTGCATCCGGTTCCGGCAAGACCACACTCGCCCAGGTGCTGTTGCGCTTCCTGGACGCGCGGGAAGGCACGTACACCCTGGGCGGGACGGACGCGGCCGCGCTGGACGGGGACACGGTCCGGCGGTTCGTCGGGCTCTGCGCCCAGGATGCCCACATCTTCGACAGCACCATCCGCGAGAACGTCAGGCTCGCCCGCACCGATGCCTCCGAGGACGAACTGCGCGCGGCACTCGCCGGTGCCCGGCTGCTGGAGTGGGCCGACAGCCTCCCCCAAGGCCTGGACACCCTCGTCGGCGAGTACGGCGCCCAACTCTCCGGCGGCCAGCGCCAGCGCCTCGCCCTCGCCCGCGCACTCCTCGCCGACTTCCCCGTACTGCTCCTCGACGAACCGGCCGAGCACCTCGACCTGGCCACGGCGGACGCGCTCACCGCCGATCTGCTGGAGGCGACACAGGGGCGTACGACGGTGTTGATCACCCATCGGCTGCGCGGTCTCGACGCGGTGGACGAAGTGCTCGTCCTGGACGACGGCCGGACGGTACAGCGCGGCCCGTACGCGGAGCTGGCGCAGACGGAGGGGCCGCTGCGCCGGATGCTGGAGAGGGAACGCGCCGGTGATCTGCTGGACAGCCGACTCCGAGAGCCGACTTTCCATGTCAAATAGGGCTTATTAGTCTCAAGGGCATGACAGCCCCCGAGATGAGGGACCCCGTGGGTTCCGTGGGCCCCGCGGAGTCTGCGGAGCCCGCGGAACCGGCGGAACCCGTGGGGCCCGCGGAGCCCACGGGCATCGAAGCCGCCGCTCAGGCGACCCGCAGTCTCCAGGGCCTGTCCGCCGAGCTCACCGCACGCGTCCCCCAGCTGCTCGAAGCGATGCGCTCCATCGGCGCCGGCCTGGAGCTGCGCTCCACCCTCGACCGGATCTGCGCGACCGCAGCGGAGCTCGGGGACGCCCGCTATTCCGCCGTCGGCGTCGTCGACAAGGAGGGCCGGGGCCTGTCCGACTTCGTGACGTACGGCGTCCCCGAGGGCGTGGCACGGCGGATCGGGCATCCGCCCGACGGGGACAAGGGGCTCCTCGGCGCGCTGATACATCATCCCGAGGCCATCCGGCTCGCCGATCTGACGAAGGACCCGCGCTATGCCGGATTCCCGCCGGGCCATCCGCCGATGCGGACGTTCCTCGGGGTACCGATCCAGGTCCGGGGCGAGATTTTCGGCAATCTCTATCTGGCGGAGAAGCGTGGTGGGGCCGAGTTCAGCGAATACGACGTGCACATGGTGCGGGTCCTCGCGACCGAGGCGGGCATAGCGATCGGCAACGCCCGGCTCTACGAGGCTGCGCGGCAGCGCGAGCGCTGGATCGACGGCTCGGTCGCCGTCACCACCGCCCTGCTCGCCGGCGGTGACGCGGACGACGCTCTCGCCGTCGTCGCGGAGCAGGCGCGCAAGCTCGCCGACTCGGCCGCGGGGATCGTGCTGCTCCCGGCCGAGGACGGTGGTCTGGAGATTGTCGCCGTCTCCCCGCCCCAGCCCTCCATGGATCTCGGCGCGGTCGTGCCGGCCGAGAGCCCGGCCGTCGAGTCGCTGCTCGCGGGTGAGGCGGTGTTCGTCGCGGACGCCGCCACCGATCCGCGCATGCTCACTCGGCTGGTGAGCGACTACGGGCCGGTCATGCTCCTCCCGCTGCACAGCGGCGGCAGGGTGCTCGGCGCGCTGGCCACCCCGAGGGCGCGGGGAGCACGCCAGTTCACCGAGGCCGAACGCACCCTGGCCACGCAGTTCGCCTCGCAGGCCGCTGTGGCGCTGATGATGGCCGAGGCGCAGCGCGACCGGGAGCGGCTCGCCGTGTACGAGGACCGCGACCGTATCGCCCGCGACCTCCACGACCTCGTGATCCAGCGGCTGTTCGCCACCGGGATGATGCTGGAGAGCGCGCAGCGGCAGTCGCTCGTGCCCGCCGTGCAGGAGGGCGTCGGCAAGGCGGTCGACGAACTGGACGTGACCATCCAGGAGATCCGTACGGCCATCTTCGCGCTGCAGCAGGGGCCGGCGGAGGCGCCGTCCGGGCTGCGTACGCGCGTACTGAGGGAGATCAACATGGCGGCCGTGCCGCTGGGATTCAAGCCCTCGCACCGCTTCGTCGGGCCGGTCGACTCGGTGGTCGGGGAGCTGACGGGCAAGAACCTGATCGCGGCGCTGCGGGAGGCGCTGTCCAACGCCTTCCGGCATGCGGAGGCGACCCGTATCGAGGTAGTCGTCGACGCGACCGTACGACTGGGTGACCGTGGCGCGGGCGCCGGGACAGGTTCAGGCGCAGCCGGCGTGCGGCTGTCGGTCGCGGATGACGGTGTGGGGATTCCGGAGGGCGGGCGGCGCAGCGGGCTGCGCAACCTCCAGCGGCGTGCCGAGTCGCTCGGCGGTTCGAGCTGGTGCGAGCCGGGGATCGCGGAGGGCGGCGGGGGTACGACGGTGATCTGGGAAGCGCCGCTCGAGCCGCGCGCGGTGACGGCCGCGGACCGCGATTCGCTGGACGCCTGACAGGCTCCCGCGTCCTGGACCGGGCACTGGACGGGGGCTTCGCGGGGACTGCGCGGGGCTGCACAGGGACTGGGCCGGTTGGCGGTACGACACCGTCTATATGTCGCACATGGGGCAAATCGGATGTGACGATCCGAGAATGGGTCACCAACACCGCGACTGGCAACGGATTCTGATGGTGTCGTTGCTGTGCCTGCTGCCGGCCCTTTTCGCGCCACCGGCGAGCGCCAACGACGGGCCAACCGCAAGTGCCGAGGTTGCCCGGCTGTTCGAGGAGGCGGCGAAGGCCACGCAGTCGTATCAGCGAGGTCTGCACGCCGCGGAGATCGAACGGGCCCGCACCGAGCGGCTCCAATGGCGGCTGGCCGAGCGGCGTCGTGAACTCGACGAGATACACGACAAGATCGGCGAGGTGGCCCGCGCCCAGTACCGCACCGGCGGCAACCTCGCGCTCACCGCAAGGCTGCTGCTCGCCGACGACCCCGCTGTGATGATGCGCGGATGGGAGCTGGCCTGGAAGGCGGAGCTGGCGGTGAACCGGCTGCTGGACCAGGCCAGACATGCCGAGCGCCGAGCCAGTCAGGCCGAACAGCAGGCCCGCGCCGCCTGGCTCGACCTCCAAGCACGCACAGAGCGGCTGGCGTGGCTCAAGCAGAACATCGAGACGAAGCTCGAGTCGGCGCAATGGACTCTGCAGGGCGAGGCCAACCGCAGTGCGGCCGCGGGTCAGTGCGCCGGAGCGGTACGGCTCGATCAGCCGCCGCTGCCGGAAGGGCCGAACTGGGTGGCGCCCGTGGAGCACTACACGCTGTCGGCAGGATTCGACAGCGCGGGCGGACACTGGGCACACCGGCACACAGGGCAGGACTTCGCCGTCCCGATCGGTACGCCGGTGCGGTCGATCGGTGCCGGCCGGGTGGTCTCCGTGTCCTGCGGCGGTGGTTTCGGCATCCAGGTCGTCGTCGAGCACTCCAACGGCTGGTACTCGCAGTACGCGCACCTCGCCGCGATCACCGTCGACCAGGGGGAATGGGTGCGTACCGGCCAGTGGGTCGGGCAGGCGGGCACCACCGGCAACTCGACCGGCCCGCACCTGCACTTCGAGGTGCGGCTCACGCCGTATCTGGGGTCGGGGGTGGATCCGGTGCCCTGGATGCGCGAGCGCGGAGTCTGGCTGTAGCGGCGGGCGGGACCTGCGTCCGCCCTGCGTCGTTCGTCGTGCGCCGCGGCTTACGCCCGGCGTGCGGCCTACGCCCGGCGTGCGGCCAGGATCTGCTCGATGACGACCGCGACGCCGTCCTCGTTGTTCGCGACGGTCCGGCCGGAGGCGGCGGTGATGACGTCCGGGTGGGCGTTGCCCATCGCGTAGGACGTGCCGGCCCAGGTCAGCATCTCCACGTCGTTGGGCATGTCCCCGAACGCGACGACCTCGTCCGCCGAGATCCCGCGCTCCGCACAGCACAGCGCGAGCGTGGAGGCCTTGGAGACGCCCAGACCGCTGATCTCCAGCAGCGCGGTCGGGCTGGAGCGGGTGAAGGAGGCCAGGTCACCCGCGGCCGTACGGGCCAGGGTGAGGAAGCCGTCCGGGGTCAGCTGCGCGTGCTGGGCGAGCAGCTTGAGCACGGGCGCGTCGGAGTCCGGGCCGTCCTCGTGGAGCAGCTTCTCGGCGGTGGCGACGGTGGCGCCCGGGTCGAGATGGAACGGCGGGTAGTCCGGCTCGTAGTGGATCCCCGTGCTCAGCTCGACCGCGAACGACGTCCCGGGCGCCGCGTCGCGCAGCGTCCTGACCACGTCGAGCGCGGTCTTCCGCTCCAGCGGGCGGGCCTCGAGCAGTTTGCCGCCGGCGTGGAGGTCGACGACCGCCGCGCCGTTGGCGCAGATCGCCAGGCCGTGACCGTGGACGTGGTCGCTCACGACGTCCATCCACCGGGCCGGGCGGCCGGTGACGAAGAAGACCTCGATACCGGCCTCTTCGGCGGCCGCGAGCGCCGCGATGGTGCGGTCCGAGACGGACTTGTCGTCGCGCAGCAGGGTGCCGTCGAGGTCGGTGGCGATCAGCCGGACGGTGGCGGGGAGCGGCAGAGGATCGTTAGCTGAGGTCACCCACGCATTCTCCCGCACCAGGCGCACGGCCGTGCAGGGGGGTGCACATTTGAGTGCACGCCCCCTAACGCGGAGTAGTCGCGACGCTCTCCGGGCCTCCGGCTCAGCGCAGCTGTGCCAGGGCCTCCGTCGCGATCCGCTCGAAGACCGCCTGGTCAGCTGCGAAGACCGAGTCCGCGACGGGCCAGTGGACGACGATCTCGGTGAATCCGAGCTCCGCGTGCCGGCCCGCGAAGTCGACGAAGGCGTCGAGGGACTCCAGCGGACGGCCCGGCCGGGGCGCGGTGACGGCCGGGTTGAAGTCGGGGGTGAAGCCGGTGAGCAGGATCTTGTCGAGCTCGGCCGCGTCCCGCCCGGCCTCGGCGCAGGCCTTGCCCAGTTTGGTGAGCTGCCCCGCGACGGCCTCGACCGACTGCTCAGGGTTACCCGTCTCGTACAGCTTCGGGTCGCCCGTCGTCACCCAAGCCTGCCCGTACTGCGCGGCGAGCTTCAGCCCGCGGGGGCCGGTGGCGGCGACGGCGAAGGGAAGCCGCGGGCGCTGGACGCAGCCGGGGACGTTCCGCGCTTCGGACGCGGAGTAGAAGCGGCCTTCGTACGTCGCCCCGGCCGGCTCGCGGAGCAGCTTGTCCAGCAGGGGTACGAACTCACCGAACCGGTCCGCGCGCTCGCGCGGTGTCCAGGGCTCCTCGTCGCTCTTCAGCAGGGTCGTCGCGTCGAAGCCGTTGCCCCCCGCGCCGATGCCGAGGGTGATGCGGCCGCCGGAGATGTCGTCGAGGGTGATCAGTTCCTTGGCCAGGGTGACCGGGTGCCGGAAGTTCGGCGAGGTCACGAGGGTGCCCAGGCGTAGCCGGTCCGTGGCCGCGGCGGCGGCGGTCAGGGTGGGGACGGCACCGAACCACGGTCCGTCGCGGAAGGTCCGCCAGGCGAGGTGGTCGTACGTGTACGCGGCGTGGAAACCGAGCTCCTCGGCACGCTGCCAGAGCGCCCGGCCTCCCTCGTTCCAGCGGTGCACGGGAAGGATCACGGTGCTGAGGCGCAGAGGAGACGTCATGCCCTCCAGCGTACGGGGGGCCTGTCGGTGCCCTGTTCAGCTGCAGGGAAGGCGCAGGTCAGTGCGGGAGGCCGGGAGAAAGCCGCAGGTCAGCGGGGAAGGTCGAGAGGACCGCGGGTCAGCCGGGGAAGCGCAGGAACTCCGGGGGGACCCCGTCCGTGAGCCAGACCCCGTTGGCGCTGACGTGGAACACATGGCCGGCGCGGTGCATCGCGCCCGCGTCCACCGAGAGGACGACCGGGCGGCCCCGGCGGGCGCCGACGCGGGTCGCGGTCTCACGGTCGGGGGAGAGGTGGACATGGTGGCGGGCCATGGGGCGCAGGCCCTCCGCGCGGATGACGTCCAGGCTGCGGGCGACCGTGCCGTGGTAGAGGTACGCGGGCGGCTCGGCGACCGGCAGATCGAGGTCGACCTCGACGGTGTGGCCCTGATTGGCGCGGATCCGGGCGCCGTCGATCGTGAAGCGCCGCTTGTCGTTGACGGCGACGACGTGGTCCAGCTCGGCCCGGGTGAAGGGGAAGCCGTGCGCGGCAGCAGCCCGCATCAGCTCGTCGATCGCGACCCAGCCGTTCGCATCCAGGGTGATGCCGATCCGCTCGGGCTGATGTCTCAGATGCTTCGAGAGGTACTTCGACACCTTGACGGTGCGCTTCTCGTTCATGCTGCCCACGCCACTCATGTCAGCTTCGCCGTCTTCGGTCACGTCTGTTTTGTCCATGCCGTCAGAGTGCCCGTGGCGTCAGCGCGGCGCCACGCGATTTTCATCCGGACGAAAGTACTCCACATGTTTGATCCACAGCCAAGTTCGTTATCCACAAGGGGAATTGACGCTCCTGTGGACAATCACCGTTCGACTCAAGGTATTTGATCAACTTCAAACCTTTCCTTGGTGCTTGCCGTAAGTGCGTCCAATGTCCGTGCATGCAACTCGCGTTCGGTCGCTGCCGTGATGAATGCCTCTGCGTTCTCCGGTCCAACGAGCTGATGCACGGCCCGGATCGTCGCAGCGGGCAGTGCCACCGATCGTGGCTCGTCGTCGTGCTCCAGCGGTGCCGCGCCCAGATGGTGCTGCAGATGCCGGGTCGCGAACAGCTGCATCGCCCTGGCGAGTTCGGCATCGACCGTCTGCTGTGCGAGCGGCCGCAGCCGCCGCACCATCGACGCCGCCTCCGCCGCGTCCGCTTCGGTCGGCGGCTGATGTCCGAGATAGCGGGCGAAGACATGCTCGGTGGTGAACTCCAGGAAACGGGAGGCTATGTGCTCGACCTGTCCGCGAAGTTCCCGCAGATGACCGGAGATTGCCAGCAGTGGTACACCCGCCGCGTACAACTCGGCGGCCACTGCGAGTTCCTGGGGACTCGGCACCAGGAACTCGTCGGCCCGGCCCGGGATGCGCACCAGTACGCCGAGCTCCACCGCCTCGGCGACGGCCTCCTCGTCCGGCTTTCCCCCGAAGGTCTCGTCCAGCTCCGCGCGGGTGATCCGGGCGGCTTCCTCGTCGGTCCAGGGACCCTGGACCTCGGCGACCAGGCCGAGCACCCCACCGAGTCCGCGCCCCGCATCCCAGGCCTCCAGCAGTTCCTTGATGGACGCCAGTGTGTACCCCCGGTCGAGGAGGTCGGCGATCTGCCGCAGCCGGGCCAGATGGGTGTCCCCGTACACATTGGCCCGGCCGCGCCGCTCCGGCTTGGGAAGCAGTCCGCGGTCCTGGTAGGCGCGGATCGTCCGGACCGTGGCCCCGCTGTGATGGGCCAGATCCTCGATCCGGTACTCGGCTGCCGGCTCCCCGGACACGATCACTCCCTACTGCCCCATGGCGGCGCGTCCCACCGCTCCCGCCGCCGCACGGGCCGCAGGCGATGCGGCGAGATACTCGACCGCCTTGCGAAGCGACCCTTCCTGCGAGGGATGGTACGACCGCCGGAAGTATCGGGGTATTGCGGCGCCTATCTCCCGCCAGCCGGGCAGCAGGCCCTTCGCCACCGCCCTGTTGTGCTCGCGCAGCGAGTACCGCAGTCGCCCCGCGAGCCGGGGGTCGTGGCGGATCAGATACGACGCGCCCCACACCCACAGCCACAGCAGCACGGGGGCGGTGACCACCATGCCCTCGATGCGCCGGGCATAGCGCGGCAGCCCGCTGCCGCCGCAGTGCTGGTACATGTCGAAGGCGACCGCGCGGTGCTCGACCTCCTCCGCGCCGTGCCAGCGGAGCAGGTCCAGCATGATCGCGTCGGAGCCGGCCCGGTCCAGTGCCTCCGCGTGCAGCACCCAATTCCCCAGGACCGCCGTGAACTGCTCGATCGCGGCGATCACGGAGAGCCGGAAGCGCAGCCACTCCTGGGCCGGTACCGGGACACCGAACGGCGGCTCCTCACCGAGGAGTTGCTCGAAGAGGAAGTCCACATGGCGCGTGTACGCCGTGGTGTCCAGCCGCTGCTCGGCCAGATGGTCCAGGACGTACGCATGCTGCACGCTGTGTGTGGCCTCCTGGCCCATGAAGCCCTTGACGTCACCGAGCAGCATCGGGTCGCGGACCAGCGGCAGGGCCTCCTTGAAGACCTTGACGAACCACCGCTCACCGGCCGGCAGCAGCAGGTGCAGCACATTGATGACATGGGTGGCGGTCGGCTCGTCCGGGATCCAGTGCAGCGGAGTCCCGCGCCAGTCGAACGACACCCTTCGCGGCGCGATCACATGCTGGTCGCTCACAGCGGCGGCTCCCATCGGGCTATCACGCGCAGGGCCCTGGGGGTGAACCGGGACATGAGGTGGGCGCCGCGGGCCTCCGGGGTCACGGGCACCACCGCCTGGTTCTTCACGACCGCCCGCAGGACCGCGTCGGCGACCTTCTCCGGCGGATAGTTGCGCAGTCCGTACAGCCGGGAGGACTTCTTCTGCCGGCGCTTCTCCTCCTCGGCGGAGACACCCGTGAAGCGCGCGGTCGCCGTGATGTTCGTGTTCACCAGGCCCGGGCAGATCGCCGAGACCCCGATGCCCTGCTCGGCCAGCTCCGCCCGCAGGCATTCGCTGAGCATCAGCACCGCGGCCTTCGACGTCGAGTAGGCCGGCAGGGCCTTGGAGGGCTGGTACGCGGCGGCCGACGCGGTGTTGACGATGTGGCCGCCCTGGCCGCGCCGGGCCATCTGCCTGCCGAAGATCCGGCAGCCGTGGATGACCCCCCACAGATTGACGTCGAGGACCTTGCGCCAGTCCTCGCTCGTGGTGTCGAGGAACGAGCCGGAGAGACCGATCCCCGCATTGTTGACCAGCACGTCCACGATGCCGTACTCGGCGGCGACCTTCCCGGCGAGCTTCTCCATCGCCTCCTCGTCGGACACGTCCACCGCCTCGCCCCAGGCCGCGGGCGCGCCGATCAGCCGGGCCATCTCCGCGGTCCTGGCCGCCCCCTCCGCGTCCAGGTCCACGGCGACGACCCGCGCACCCGCCTCCGCGAAGGCGAAGGCCGTGGCCCGCCCGATACCGCTGGCCGCACCCGTCACCAGCACCAGCTGCCCGCCGAACCGGTCCGCGTACCGGCCGGGTGCCGCGCTCGCCGGGGCCGGCCGGCCCTCCTCGGTCGCCGTCACGAACTCCGTGATCCACACCGCCAGTTGGTCCGGACGGGTGCGCGGTACCCAGTGCTTGGCGGGCAGCGTGCGGCGCACCAGCTGGGGCGCCCACCGGCCCAGGTCGTCGTAGAGCCGCTCGGACAGGAAGGCGTCGTCGGTAGGGGTGATCAGCTGGACCGGTGCGTGGGCGTACGCGTCGGAACGCGGGCGGCGCAGCCGGGCGCGCACATTGTCGCGGTAGAGCCAGGCGCCGTGCGCCGCGTCGGACGGCAGCGACGGGGTCGGGTAGTCACCGCCGGGCACCTTCTCGACCCGCTGGAGGATCTTCGGCCACTGCTTGCCGAGCGGTCCGCGCCAGGCCAGCTCGGGCAGCACGGGCGTGTGCAGCATGTACACGTACCAGGACTTGGCGCCCTGGCCGAGGAGCTGGCCGACACGGCGCGGGGTGGGCCGGGTCATGCGCTGCTTGATCCAGTGCCCGAAGTGGTCGAGCGACGGCCCGGACATCGAGGTGAACGAGGCGATCCGGCCCTCGGTCCGCTTCACCGTGACGAACTCCCAGGACTGCACGGACCCCCAGTCGTGCCCGACCAGATGCACCGGCCGGTCCGGACTGACGGCGTCGGCGACCGCCAGGAAGTCGTCCGTCAGCTTCTCCAGGGTGAACCCGCCGCGCAGCGGCACCGGCGCCGTCGAGCGGCCGTGCCCCCGGACGTCGTACAGCACGACATGGAAGCGCTCGGCCAGCCGGGCCGCCACCTCGGACCACACCTCCTTGCTGTCCGGATAGCCGTGCACCAGCAGCACCGTCGGCTGTGTCTCGTCACCGAGCTCCGCGACGCACAGCTTGATCCCGCCCGTGCGCACCCATCGCTCGCGCGCGCCCTCGATCCCCACGCTCACGTCGCTCAAGAGTCCTCCTCGGCCCAGCGCCGCACGTGCGGCAGATCGTCATCCAGCCAGAACGCGCTCTGCTCCGGGTCCTTCGAGTCCGTGACCACCAGGATCTCCTCGAACTTCGCGCCCGTCCCCCGGAAGCCCAGGTGCGGCTCGACCGCCCACAGTCCCGGCTGCGGCGGGTGGTCGGAGAACCTGTACGGCGACCACAGCGGCGACCAGCCGTCGCGGTGGCCGTGCAGCGCGTCGCTCGCGAGCCCCTTCAGCGACTGGGTGCCGAAGCCGAACAGGGTCGGCGACCACCGGCGCTCCCTGACCCGGTCGACCTTGTGGGCGATGACCCCGAAGGGATACGCCCTGTGCCGGTTGGCGTAGCCCTGCCGGACCATCAGCCGGTCCACGTCCTCGTAGATCTCGCGCAGCGAGTGGCGCTCACGCACCTCGCGCAGGATCAGCTCGCGGTGCGCCCGCAGGTCGGCGAGCAGCTTGTCGTGCACGGGGTGGGGCCCCAGGCAGCCCGAATAGCCGATGTCGGCCGTGAAGCCCTTGTGGACAGGAGCCATGTCGAGGATGAAGGGCATCCCCGCCTCCAGCCTCCGATCGGTCGGGAAGAACTGCAGCGGTATCCGGAAGCCGACGAAGGCCGTGCGGTCCCCGAACCAGGCGAAGGGGAGGTGGAACCAGTCGCGCACCCCGCGCTCGCGCAGCCACTCCCGCTGCATCCGCGCCGCCTCGCGCTCGGTCACGCCGGGCCTGAGCTGGGCCGCGACCGCTTCCGCGCATTCGTACGCCAGGCGCTGCACCTCCCGGAACCCTTGCAGATCCGCCTCGCGCCCCGTCGTCACTGCTGAGGTCTTGCCGGCCATGCCACCGTCCGTCCCTCGTCATGTGCGGTCCGTGCTCGTAACTTGACACTGATGAATGTGACAATGCCTGGCGGCTGCGTCAAGGGCCGTGCACAGACCTGTGGACAACTCCTGTCGAGTCCTCCTTCGGCGTGGCCCCCCTACGGGTCCGTACGCCTGGAGTCGGATGCGGAACCAGCCGCCAGGGTTGACGCCGCCTGTGGTCTGCGCCACTACCTTCGAAGCGTGACTGTGATCGTGACCGAAAGCCTGAGCAAGCGGTTCCCCCGGGTGACCGCGCTTGACCGGCTCTCCCTGGACATCGGGCCCGGCGTGACCGGACTCGTGGGCGCCAACGGAGCCGGCAAGTCCACACTGATCAAGATCCTGCTGGGTCTGTCCCCCGCCACGGAAGGCCGGGCCGAGGTGCTCGGCCTGGACGTCGCCACTTCCGGCGCCGCCATCCGTGAGCGCGTCGGCTACATGCCCGAGCACGACTGCCTGCCGCCCGATGTCTCGGCCACCGAGTTCGTCGTCCACATGGCGCGCATGTCCGGACTCCCGCCCACCGCGGCGCGCGAGCGCACCGCCGACACGCTGCGCCATGTCGGCCTCTACGAGGAGCGGTACCGCCCCATCGGCGGCTACTCGACCGGTATGAAGCAGCGCGTCAAGCTCGCGCAGGCGCTGGTCCACGACCCGCAGCTGGTACTCCTCGACGAGCCGACCAACGGCCTTGACCCGGTGGGCCGTGACGAGATGCTCGGCCTGATCCGCCGCGTGTACACCGACTTCGGCATCTCGGTCCTGGTCACTTCCCATCTCCTCGGTGAGCTCGAGCGCACCTGTGACCACGTGGTGGTCGTCGACGGCGGCGCGCTGCTGCGCTCCAGCTCCACCAGCGACTTCACCCAGATCACGACCACCCTCGCGGTCGAGGTCACCGACTCCGACGCCCACCCCGACGGAACGGCGGCACTGCGCGAGGCCCTTGCGGCCGCCGGCATCACGCTGCACGCGGGCGTCGAGGAGGGGCTGCCGGGAGCCGGCCACATCCTCCTGCTGGAGGCGACCGGCGAGGAGACGTACGACACCGTCCGCGACACCGTCGCCGCCCTCGGCCTCGGACTCGTACGGATGGAACAGCGCCGCCACCACATCGCGGAGGTCTTCCGCCCCGAAGCAGCGGCCCAGCCCATGGAGGTGCCGGCGCGATGAGCAACGGGACAACCCGCACCGAGACAACCCGTATCGAGACGACCCGCACCGAGACGACCCGTATCCACAACATCGGATACCGGAACTACGAGGGCGCCCGGCTCGGCCGTGCCTACGCTCGGCGCTCCCTCTACTCGCAGTCGCTGCGGGGCGCGTACGGACTGGGCCGCAGCGCCAAGTCCAAGGTGCTGCCGATGATCCTGTTCGCGGTGATGTGCGTGCCCGCGGCGATCATCGTCGCCGTCGCGGTCGCCACCAAGATGAAGGACCTGCCGCTCGACTACACGCGCTACGCGATCGTCACGCAGGCGGTCATCGGCCTCTTCCTGGCCGCCCAGGCCCCGCAGTCGGTCTCCCGGGACCTGCGCTTCAAGACCGTGCCGCTGTACTTCTCGCGGCCCATCGAGCGCATCGACTACGTCCTTGCCAAGTACGGCGCGATGGCGTCGGCGCTGTTCGTCCTCACCGCCGCCCCGCTGCTGATCCTCTACATCGGCTCGCTGCTGGCGAAGATGGACTTCTCCGACCAGACCAAGGGATTCGCACAGGGACTGGTCTCCGTGGCTCTGCTCTCGCTGCTCTTCGGCGGCCTCGGCCTCGTCATGGCGGCGCTCACCCCGCGCCGCGGCTTCGGCGTCGCCGCCGTCATCGCCACCCTGACCATCACCTACGGGGCGGTCTCCACGGTCCAGGCCATCGCACACGAGACCGGATCCGGCGGCGCGGTGGAGTGGCTGGGGCTCTTCTCGCCCATCACACTCATCGACGGTGTGCAGACAGCGTTCCTGGGCGCGACCTCCTCCTTCCCCGGCGGGCAGGGGCCGGATACCGGCGCCGGCACGGTCTATGTGCTGGTCGTCCTCGCGCTCATCCTCGGCTCGTACGCCGTGCTGATGCGCCGCTACCGAAAGGTCGGGCTGTGACAACCATCAACATCGACCACACCTCGCGCTGGTTCGGAAACGTGGTCGCCGTCAACGACGTGACCATGACCATCGGCCCGGGCGTCACCGGACTCCTCGGTCCCAACGGGGCCGGCAAGTCCACGCTCATCAACATGATGGGTGGTTTTCTCGCCCCCTCCACGGGCAGTGTCACCCTCGACGGGCAGCCGATCTGGCGCAACGAAGCGGTGTACAAGCAGATCGGCGTCGTGCCCGAGCGCGAGGCGATGTACGACTTCCTGACGGGGCGGGAATTCGTCGTCGCGAACGCCGAACTGCACGGCCTGGGCGCCAAGGCGGCCCAGCGCGCGCTGGCCACGGTGGAGATGGAGTACGCGCAGGATCGCAAGATCGCGACGTACAGCAAGGGAATGCGCCAGCGCGTCAAGATGGCGTCCGCACTCGTGCACGAGCCGAGCGTGCTGCTCCTCGACGAGCCCTTCAACGGCATGGACCCGCGCCAGCGGATGCAGCTCATGGAGCTGCTGCGGCGGATGGGGGCCGAGGGCCGTACGGTCCTGTTCTCGTCCCACATCCTGGAGGAGGTCGAGCAACTCGCCTCGCACATCGAGGTGATCGTGGCGGGACGGCACGCGGCGAGCGGCGACTTCCGCAGGATCCGCAGGCTGATGACGGACCGGCCGCACCGGTATCTCGTCCGTTCCAGCGACGACCGGGCGCTGGCCGCGGCGCTCATCGCCGACCCGTCGACGGCCGGCATCGAAGTGGATCTGCAGGAAGGCGCGTTGCGGATCCAGGCGGTCGACTTCGGGCGGTTCACCGAACTGCTCCCGAAGGTCGCCCGTGAGCACTCGATCCGGCTGCTGACGGTCTCGCCTTCGGACGAGTCCCTCGAGTCGGTCTTCTCGTACCTCGTTGCGGCCTGAAAGGAGCCATCGACATGTACAACCCAACAGTCGCCCGGCTCACGTACCGGGCCCTCCTCGGCCGGCGCCGGGCGGCGGTCCTCTTCATCCTTCCGGGGCTGCTGCTGCTCATCGCCGCCGCGGTGCGCGCGCTCAACGGGGTGGACGACCAGGTCGCCGCCGATGTGCTGGGCGGTTTCGCCATCGCGACGATGGTGCCGCTGATCGGTGTCATCGCAGGCACGGGCGCGATCGGGCCGGAGATCGACGACGGCTCGATCGTCTATCTGCTCGCCAAGCCGGTGAAGCGGCCGACGATCATCGTCACCAAGCTCATCGTGGCGATCGCCGTGACGATGGCCTTCTCCGCGATCCCCACGCTGCTGGCGGGGCTGATCCTGAACGGGAACGGCCAGCAGATCGCCACGGCGTACATGGTCGCTGCACTGGTCGCGTCGATCGCGTACAGCGCGCTGTTCCTGCTGCTCGGCACGGTCAGCCGGCATGCGGTCGTGATCGGGCTGGTCTACGCGCTCGTGTGGGAGACGCTCTTCGGCAGCCTGGTGCCGGGTGCGCGCACGCTCAGTGTGCAGCAGTGGTCGCTGGCGCTCGCCGAGAAGATCGGCGGCGAGGGAATGATCGCCTCGGACGTGGGGCTGCCGCTCGCCGTGGCGCTGCTGGCCGGTGTGACGGTGCTGGCCACGGGGTACGCCGGGCAGAAGCTGCGGACCCTGAAGCTGGCCGGGGAGGAGTAGGGACGGATCCCGGGGGCTCACGCCCCTCGTCGGCCACCGGGCCGGGCCTCGGGGTGCTCCCGGCCCGGCCCGCCGTCGTCCTCGGACCCGCTTGGCGGGCCGGCAGGGACCTGGATGCACGAGGCGGAGGACGACGCCATGGGCACCGGCGCCGACGGCCGAAATTCAGTGGCGCGGAACTTCCCGGGCGGTCACAGTAGTTGAGACAGAGTCGCGCAAACGTGCGACGACTTTCGAGACCGGGGAGGGGCGCGGCGATGACCGAGAGTTCGAGTCCGTCGAGCTCCCAGCAGGGCAGTGTGCGGCAGGCTTCGGAGTAATCATCGGACTCCGTAGAGCCGCTGCAGACAGCTGCCCGGGCGGCCGCTTCGAGCGCGCATTCGCGCGGGCCGCCCTCCCGGAGGATTGGCCGAGTGGTAAGGCACCGGCTTGCTAAGCCGTGGTCGGGGTCAACCCCGCGCGCGTTCGATCCGCGCATCCTCCGCGACGCCCTTGAGTGGGCGGCAAAACGGTACGGGCCGACCTGGGTCGGCCCAGGCCCCTGAGGTGGGCCCGGACCGTAGCGGCGCCTCGCACCGGGGGCTGAGCCCACCCTCCCCCAGAGCTTCGCCTGGGGGTGCCCCCAGCCCAACGGAACGACTGCCCACAGCTAGGACCCACAGCTAGGACCCACAGCTAGGACATGAGCTCCTCGAGCACCACCGCAATGCCGTCGTGCTCGTTCGACGCGGTGATCTCGTGGGCCACCGCCTTCAGGTCCTCGTGGGCGTTGGCCATGGCCACGCCGTGGGCGGCCCAGGCGAACATGGGGATGTCGTTGGGCATGTCGCCGAACGCGATCGTCTGCGTGGACTTCACGCCGAGGCGGCGGGCCGCCAGCGAGAGGCCGGTGGCCTTGCTGAGGCCCAGCGGAAGGATCTCGACGATCCCGGGGCCGGCCATCACCACGTCCACCAGACCGCCCACCGTCTCGCGCGCGATGCGCGCGAGGGTGTCGTCGTCGAGGGACGGATGCTGGACGTAGACCTTGTTGAGCGGGGCGGACAGCAGCTCGGCCGGGTCGGTGAAGGGCACCACCGGGAGCGGGCCTTCCTGCACCTGGTAGCCCGGCCCCGCGATGACCTCGCCGTCGAGACCGTCGCGGCTCGCCGCGAGGGCCAGCGGGCCGACCTCCGCCTCCAGTTTGGCGAGCGCCAGCGCGGCCAGCTGCCGGTCCAGGGTCACCGAGGTCAGCAGCTTGTGCTCACCAGCGTGGTACACCTGCGCGCCCTGCCCGCAGACCGCCAGCCCCTGATAGCCCAGGTCGTCCAGGATGTGCCGGGTCCACGCGACGCCGCGCCCGGTGACGACGATGTGCGCGGCGCCCGCCGCCGTGGCGGCGGCGAGCGCGTCGCGCGTGCGCTGCGAGATCGTCTCGTCGGAGCGCAGCAGCGTCCCGTCGAGGTCGGTGGCGATCAGACGGTACGGAAACAGCGCCGGGCTCACTTGGAGACCGGCTCCAGGACCTCACGGCCGCCCAGGTACGGACGCAGCACCTCGGGCACCCGCACCGAACCGTCCGCCAGCTGGTGGTTCTCCAGGATCGCCACGATCGTGCGCGGTACGGCGCACAGCGTGCCGTTGAGCGTCGCGAGCGGCTTGACCTGCTTTCCGTCCCGCATCCGCATCGACAGCCGGCGCGCCTGGAAGCCGTCGCAGTTCGACGCCGACGTCAGCTCGCGGTACTTGCCCTGGGTCGGGATCCACGCCTCGCAGTCGAACTTCCGCGAGGCCGACGCACCCAGGTCGCCCGTCGCGACATCGATGACCTGGAACGGCAGTTCCAGGGCGTTGAGCCACTGCTTCTCCCAGTCCAGGAGCCGCCTGTGCTCGTTCTCGGCGTCGTCCGGGTCGACGTACGAGAACATCTCGACCTTGTCGAACTGGTGGACGCGGAAGATGCCGCGCGTGTCCTTGCCGTACGTACCGGCCTCGCGGCGGAAGCACGGCGAGAAGCCCGCGTACCGCAGCGGCAGCTTGTCGGCGTCGATGATCTCGTCCATGTGGTACGCCGCGAGCGGGACCTCGGACGTGCCGACGAGATAGAAGTCGTCCTTCTCCAGGTGGTACACGTTCTCCGCGGCCTGGCCGAGGAAGCCCGTGCCCTCCATGGCGCGCGGGCGGACCAGCGCCGGGGTCAGCATCGGGATGAAGCCGGCCTCCGTCGCCTGCGCGATCGCCGCGTTGACCAGGGCGAGCTCGAGCAGGGCACCGACGCCCGTCAGGTAGTAGAAGCGCGAGCCGGACACCTTGGCGCCGCGCTCGACGTCGATGGCGCCCAGCGCCTCGCCGAGCTCCAGGTGGTCCTTGGGCTCGAAGCCCTCGGCGCCGAAGTCGCGGATCGTGCCGTGCGTCTCCAGGACGACGAAGTCCTCCTCGCCGCCGACCGGGACGTCCGGGTGGACCAGGTTGCCCAGCTGGAGCAGCAGCCGGCGGGTCTCCTCGTCGGCCTCGTTCTGCTCGGCCTCGGCGGCCTTGACGTCGCTCTTCAGCTGCTCGGCCTTCTTCAGCAGCTCGGCGCGCTCGTCCGGGGACGCCTTGGGGATGAGCTTGCCGAGCGACTTCTGCTCGGAGCGGAGTTCGTCGAAGCGGACGCCGGACGACCTGCGCCGCTCATCGGCGGAGAGCAGGGCGTCGACGAGCGCGACGTCCTCTCCACGGGCGCGCTGGGAGGCGCGAACACGGTCGGGGTCCTCACGGAGCAGGCGAAGGTCAATCACCCCACCAGGCTACCGGTGCGCGCTCCCGCCTCCCCAGTTGATATTGCTTGCGTGTTACTTTGCCCGAATTGTCGGAATTGGGGAAAGCGGCGGTAAATCGTGAGCGACATCAGTCAATGAACGGGATGCTGTTCGCCGAAATGGGGCAAGTCTCGCTTCTTGCTTGACCTGTTCCCCTTCCTCCTCCTCGTTTCTCCTTGCGGGGTGGGGACTCGAGGCGTGTTGTCCACAGGAGTGCATGGCTCCATGGAGTTATCCACAGGGCGTGCCCACGGTCTGTGGATTACGGAAGAGATCATTCCGGAAGCCGCATGAGGAGCGGAGGATTCCTCTTTCAAACCTCGTCCATGCACTCATTCGAGTGGGAATTCCTCGCTCCAAAGAGTTGATCAAAGGAATTGGGCTGACACGGGCGACCGAGTGGGCTGTGGACGCATGTGGGGCGACTGGGGCGATTTGTCGACGTTGTGGATCGACGTTGTCGACTTGTCCCCAGGTCGAGAAGCAGCCCTGTGGATAACTTCTGTGGGTAACGAAAAGTGGGAAGATCGCGCGGACAGAACGGGTGAAAGGAAACGCAGGGTTACGCCCGGCCGTCCTGACAGCGGGCCAGCCACTCCGCCGCGTCCACGAATTCCGTGTCCGACGTCCCGGCCCGCAGTGAACGCATATTCTCCGCCGCGACCCCCGCCTGCGGATACGACCCCAGGAACCGCACCTCCGGACAGATGCGCTTCAGACCCATCAGCGCCTCGCCGACCCGTCGGTCCGCGATATGGCCCTCGGCGTCGATCGCGAAGCAGTAGTTCCCGATGCCCGCCCCTGTCGGCCGCGACTGCAGCAGCATCAGGTTCACGCCGCGCACCGCGAACTCCTGGAGCAGCTCCAGCAGCGCGCCCGGATGGTCGTCGCGCTGCCAGATGACCACCGACGTCTTGTCCGCGCCGGTCGGGGCCGCGGGGCGGGCCGGCCGGCCCACGAGCACGAAACGCGTCTCCGCGTTCTCCGCGTCGTGGATCTCGGTGACCAGCGGTTCGAGGCCGTACGTCGCCGCCGCGAACTCACCGGCGAAGGCCGCGTCGAAGCGGCCCTCCTGCACCAGCCGCGCGCCGTCCGCGTTCGAAGCCGCCGACTCCCAGACGGCGTCGGGCAGATGGGCGCGCAGCCAGTTCCGTACCTGCGGCTGGGCGACCGGATGGCCGGTCACCGTCTTCACGTCCGACAGCTTCGTGCCCGGTCGCACCAGCAGCGCGAAGGCGATCGGCAGCAGCACCTCGCGGTAGATCATCAGCGGCTCGCCGGAGGCCAGCTCGTCGAGGGTCGCGGTGACGCCGCCCTCCACCGAGTTCTCGATCGGTACGAGCGCGGCCGCGGCCTCCCCGTTCCGTACGGCGTCGAGCGCGGCCGGTACGGACACCATCGGGACCAGCTCCCGCGTCGCGGCCTCCGGGAGCGTGCGCAGGGCGGCCTCGGTGAAGGTGCCCTCGGGGCCGAGGTAGGTGTATCGGGTGGCAGACATACGGCATCCCTGCTGGCGCTCGCGGCAACTGCTGGCGGATACCAGCCACCCTAGTGCGCCCGCGCCCCCTTACGATTCCAGCAACCTTTGCCCCACGTACTCGCCCTTCCTCGGGCCGCCGGGGACGGCGAACAGCCCGCTCGCCTCGTGCCGGATGAACGGGGACAGCGCATCGCCCCGGTCGAGCTTGCGCTGCACCGGCACGAAGCCCCTCAGCGGGTCCGCCTGCCAGCAGATGAAGAGGAGTCCCGCGTCCGGCGTGCCGTCGGCGGCGATTCCGTCGTGGAAGGAGTACGGGCGCCGCAGCATTGCCGCACCCCCGTTCTGCTCCGGTGCCGAGATCCGGGCATGGGCATTGTCAGGAATGATCAGCTTGCCGTCAGGACCGGTCTTGTCGAGATCGAGTTCGGTCGTCTCGCTGCCACCGGTCAGTGGAGCACCGTCGGACTTGCGCCGGCCGATCACCCGTTCCTGCTGCTTCAGGGACAGCTGCTCCCAGTCGTCGAGGAGCATGCGGATCCTGCGCACGACGGCGTACGAGCCTCCGGCCAGCCACGGGTGCTCCGTCCCCGCGGGAGTGTCCGCCTGGACGAAGATCCGCCGGTCGAAGTCCGGTTCGGACGGCTTCGGGTTGCGGGTGCCGTCGATCTGGCCCATCAGATTGCGTGCGGTCATCGGCTGCGCGGTCGCGCCCGGCGAACGGTTGAAGCCGTTCATCTGCCAGCGCACCCGCGCCGCCTCGCCCGCGTCCTTCTGGATCGCGCGCAGGGCGTGGAAGGCGACCAGCGCGTCGTTCGCCCCGATCTGCACCCACAGATCGCCGTTGGAGCGCCGCGGGTCCAGCTGATCGGAGGAGAAGGCGGGCAGCGGGTCCAGCTCGACGGGGCGCCGCGCGGCCAGGCCCGTCCGGTCGAAGAAGGTGCGGCCGAAGCCGAAGGTGATCGTCAGCAGAGAGGGGCCCGCGTCGAGGGCGACGCCCGTGTCGCCGTGACCGGCCGGTTCGCCGGCCATCAGCCGGGAGGCCGTGGCCGACCAGCGGCGCATCAGCGCGATCGCCGCCTTGCGTGCCGCAGCGCCGTCCGCGCCCGCGCCTGCGCTCGCGGTCAGGTCGAAGGCGATCAGATGGCCGCGGGCCTGCATCGGCGTGGTGATGCCCGCCTGGTGGTCGCCTTGGAAGGACTCGGCGGCGGAGCCGACGGTGGTCAGTGCGGTCGCCGGCTCGCCGGCGGCAGCCGCGTACACCCCGGCGCCGCCCGCCGCGCCCAGTGCCAGCCCGGTCGCTCCCGCGGCGCCCACCGTGCCGAGCAGCCGCCGTCGCGAGATCTCGATGTCGCTCGTGCCGGTGTCGCTCTTGTCGATTTCGCTCGTGCCGGTGTGGCTCTTGCCGGTGTCGCTTTTGACGGTGTCACTCATGCGGTTCGTCAGCCGATCTTCACGTTCTTGTCGACGGTCGTCTGATCGATGTCGGACGTCCGTACGGTGATCTGGATTTTCCACTCGCCCGGCAGCGGGATCTGGAGGTTGCTCGCGCTCCAGTGGCCGCTCGCGATGCGGTCGGGGACGACGGGCAGCGGGCCGATCTTCTCGGCGGTGAGGGTGAAGGCGACCTTCACCTCGGGGATGTCCAGGGGCCGCCCGTTGGGCCGGTTCACCCACACGTGCAGCTCGTTGGCGCCGGAGCGGCCCGGGTCGATGTTCAGCCGTACGGTGCCCTTGCCGTCCTTGCCGCCGGTGTCGAACGGCAGCGTGATGTCGACGGGCCGGTCCGGTACGGCGGTGGACGCCTGTGTGCCCCCTGCGCGCGCGGCTTCCTCCTCAGTACGTCCCGGCTCGGTCGACGTCAGCACGGTCGTCACGGCGAGGAGTACGACGGCGATGCCCGCCTCCGCGAGCACCGAGCGGCGCAGTCCGGTACGGGCGGGGTCGGCATCCCTGATCCGCTTGCGCCGGGCCGTCGCCAACGCGGTCCTCTGACGGGCGAGTTGCGCGGCGCGCTCGGGGTCGACGGACTCCTGGTCCGGTACGGTCTCCGGTTCCTGCTCCCGCTCCTGCTCGGAATCCGGCTCGGTTTCCGCTTCGGTCTCCGGCTCGGTTTCCGCAACAGGCCCCGTACCCTCCGCCAGCTGTGCCGTCCACCGCCGCGATATCCAGGCGACCCCGACGAGCACGGCGACCAAGCCCACCTTGACCAGCAGCAGCCGGCCGTACGAGGTGCCGGTCAGCGCCGACCAGGAGCCGACCTGGCGCCAGGACTGGTAGAGCCCGGTGAGGGTGAGCACGACGACCGAAGCGAAGGCGATCCGGGAGAAGCGGAGTACCGCCGTACGGTCGAGAGAAGGGGTCCGGTACAGCGCCACCAGCACTGCCGCCAGGCCGCCGAACCAGCCGGCGACGGCGAGCAGATGCAGCACGTCCACGGGCATCGCGATGCCCGGCTGGAGACCGGTCGAGGCGTGCTCGGAGAGGGCCCAGGTGCCGGCGATCCCGGCCGCGACGACCGTTCCGCCGACCGCGAGACCGAAGGTGAGGTCCCCCCTCTCCTTCTTCTCCTGCGCGCTCTCCTCTGCGTCTCCGGCGTCGCCCCGCCTTGCGTACGCCCCGAACAGCACCGCCACGAAGAGCGCCGCCGCCCCGAGCAGCAGCAGCCGCGACACCAGCGCCGCACCGGTCTTGGTCTCCAGCACGGCCTTCAGCCCACCCAGGTCGAAGGCGTCGGCCAACTCCCCCGACCCGGTGTACGGGTTGCGAAGGAGCAGCATCGCCAGGGTCGCCGCCGTGAGCGTCACCCAGCCCTGCACGACCAGCCGCTGCAGCGGCCGCTCGGCCGCGCCGCGCGGCCAGCACGCGAGGACGAACGCGGCGCCGCCCGCGAGCACGATGAACCCGGCGTACGCCGCGTACCGCGCGATGTCGTAGAGCGTGCCGACGAGTCCGCCGCCCGCCTCCTGCTTCGGCAGCTCCGCCTTGGTCTGCGACGGCGCTCCGATGGAGAAGGTGAATGCGCCGGCGACCGGATGGCTGTCGGCCGAGACGGCCTGCCAGGCGACGGTGTACGTGCCGTCCGGCAGGCCGGCGTGCAGCGGGACGCCGTACTTGACGATGCTCCCGCTGCACAGGTTCTGCAGCTCACCGGTGTCGACTCGTTTGCTGCTGGGGTCGAGGACCCGGATCGAGTCGTTCCCCATGGCGACCTGCTCGGAGAAGGTGAGCGTGACGTCCTTGGGGGCGGTGGCGAGCACCGCCCCGTCCTTCGGGTTGCTCCCGGTCAGCGCGGCGTGCGCGCTCGCCGTGCCGGAGAGCACGGTGCCGAGCAGCGCCGCGGTGATGAGCAGCAGCCGCAGAAGAGTCGCGGTTCCGAAGCGCGGGGCGGTGGTGATCATGATGTGTCGTCAGTCCCTCAAGTAGCTCAGTGCTGCTTCGGGTTGTGGGTCTGCGCCTCCACGGGAAGCTCGACCGTGATCGGGTCCGACTTCTCGAAGTGCAGCTCGATGTCGACCTTTTCGCCTTGCTTCGGCTGCTTCTTGATGGCCATGAACATGATGTGGCTGCCACCGCGTTCGAGCTTCAGCTCACCGTTTGCAGGTATGTCGAAGGACTTCACCTGCTGCATCTTCTGGTTCTTCGTCTCGTGGATCTGGACGTCGTCCGAAAGGCTGCTGGTGACCGAGGTGAGCTTGTCCGCCGTGTCGCCGCTGTTCGTGACGGTGAGGAAGCCGCCCGCCATGTCGCCCACGGGCTGCGGCATGAACGCCCCGCTGACCTTCAGCTCGGGCGCGGAGTCGGACGACGAGCAGCCCGCCAGCGTCAGTCCCGTGGTGAGGGCCACGACGGCGGCGAGGGTGGTGCGGCGGTTCACGGGTTCTCCCCCTTGATGATCTTCGGCAGGTCCTTGGCGTAGTCGTCCGCGGTGGTGCTCTCCCCGTACAGGACATAGCCCTGGTCGGTCGTGGGGGAGAAGGCGATCACCTGTGCCCCGTGCATGGAGACGACGGAGCCGTCCTTCTCCTTCTTCGGCGGGTCGATGCCGATGCCGAGCTGGCGCGCGCCTGCCTGGATGGTCGGGAAGTCACCGGTGAGGCCGACGAACGAGGGGTCGCCGGCGGCGGGCAGCCACTTGGCGAGTTCGGCGGAGGTGTCCCGGTCGGGGTCGGTGGTGACGAAGACGACCTGGAGCTTGTCCTGGTCGGCCTTGGGGAGCTTCTTCTTGGCGATGGCGATGTTGCTCATCGTCAGCGGGCAGACGTCGGGGCAGTGCGTGTAGCCGAAGTAGATCAGCGTCGGCTTGCCCTTGGTCTGCTCGCGGAAGTCGAACTTGTTGCCCTTGGTGTCCGTCAGGACCAGGTCGGGCTTCTCGAAGGGGCGGTCCAGGACGGTTGCCGCCTTGTCCTTCGGCTGGACGGAGACGTCGGCGACGGCGCCGCCGGACGAGGAGCCGGTTCCGTCGCCCTGTGTGAGGGCGAAGCCCGCGGCGACGGCCAGGGCCGCCGCGGTGACGATCAGCGCGATCCATGGGGCGCGCCGGCGCGGGCGGGCCTGGTCGTCGGTCTTCTGGATGTGCATGGGGTTTCTCTCTCGAAGGTTTCGTGCCGGTCGTCAGGCCGAGCGGCGCCGGCCGGCCAGCACGCCGAACGCGACACCCGCGGCACCGATGACGATGCCCACGACACCCAGGACACGGGCGGTGGTGTCACTGGCGTCGGAGTGGGCGGCGGCTTCGGTCTTCGCGTCCGCGTCGTGGTGCCCGGCGCCGGCCTCATCGTGGGACTTGTCGTCGGCCGCGTCCTTGGTGGCGCCGCCACCGTGGTGGTCGCCGGTCGCCGCGGACAGCGTGAGCACGGGCGCGGGGTGCTCGGGCTCCGCGGCGCCCTCCTTCGACTCCTCGATCCAGCGCACGACCTCCTTGTTGTCGTACGTCTGGAGGGCCTTGAAGACGAGCTGGTCGGTGTCCTCGGGAAGCTTGCCGAGCGAGACGGGGAACTGCTGGAACTGGCCCGGCGCGATCTTGCCGCCGTCCGCGGTCCAGGTGATCTTCGAGACGGCTTCGGTGATCTGCTTGCCGTGCACCGTGAGCGGCTTCGCCAGCTTGGTCTTGGTGACCTCGGCCTTCCAGCCCGGGACGGGCTGCGGCATCACGGAGGAGAGCGGGTGGTCGGCGGGGACGGTGACCTCGAGCTTCACGGTCGAGGCGTTGTCGCGCTCGTTGGGGACCTTGAAGTTGACCGTGGCGTAGCCGCCCTTGGCGGCCTCGCCCTGCGGCTGCACGCTGACGTGTGCGAAGGCCGGGCCGGAGAGCAGCAGCACGGACGAGGCGGCGACGGCGCCGGCGACGGCGAGACGAGAGACGTTGTTCATGGCCGAGAACACTCCACGTGAGAAGGAAGGGTGAGCGGCCCGCGGCGCGGATGCGCACGGACGCTGCGGCACCACTCCCGTCGAGTGGGCCGCGTCAGGCTGCGAGTGCGTACGCGGCCGGGGGGCCGCGCCTGATCACCGTGTGCTGGAGTGCCCCTGCCACCGGGGGCCGGGGTGTGTCGAGGGTCGTACGGACAGCGCGCGGAGCGGTGCCGGGCGACCCGGGCAGTCCGGCGAGCAGGGCCCGTACGAGGACGAGGGCGGCGCGCAGCGAACGTACGAGCGCGCCTTCCGCGATCTCGGTGGCGCCGTGCGCCGACAGCCGTGCCAGGCGGAACAGCGCGACCTCGCCGCGCCGCAGCAGCCAGCCGGTCACGACCGCGGCCAGCAGATGGCCGAGCAGCATCGGAACGTCCGGCAGCAGCCCGGCGGCCTCCACCGTGGCGGACGCCGAGGCGCCCGCCGCGTGCTGGTGTCCGGCGTGGGCGGCTCCCGTGGCGTGCCCGACGCTCGCGGGGTCGATTCCGGCGCGCGTGATGATCCGGTGGGCGTCGGCGGCGCTCAGCGAAGTGCCACCGGCGCCGCAGAGGAGTTTCGCCGCGGTCCTGATCAGCGCGTCGTCGGCGGTCGGCGCGACGACGAGCTGCCGCTGGCCGAGGCCGAACAGGGTGTGCAGGGCGAGCTGTCCACCTGCCAGGGCGGTGGCGATGACGGGCATCGCACGCTCGCGCCCGGCCAGTGGCGACGTCACCGCGAAGACGATCAGGAATCCCGCCAGGAGCGTCCACCAGGGGACGGTCGCGCACCCGGCCAGCACATGGCCCAGCGCGGACAGCACGACGCAGACCGCGGCGAACACCGCGGCCCTCAGCAGCCGCAGACCGGCTCCGGCGTGTGCGATCGAGGGCTCGACCGACGGGTGGGCAGACATGGCCGGGACATCATCGCACTGTGCCCGTGGCCGCCGGGCGGCAGGTCCGGAAGATCACGTTTGCGGCGGCTTCGCGCGCACGCTCGGGCGCTCTCCGCCCGGCATTCACGGACATACACCCGTTTACGCCGTACGCGCGTCCGCCGAATGAGGGTCAATGACGCTTCTTACGTCAACCAGGCGCTTACGAACGAGGCCTTGCGGCAATACGTAACGGTATGTCGAGCCGCAGCCAGGAGGCTGGAGCATGAGCATCTGGTGGTCTCTCCATTTGCGGCGCGAGGCTGCGAGCGTCCCGCTCGCCCGTCGCCTTCTCCTCGGCACGATGGAGACCGCGGGCGTCGACCCCGACATCTCCTACGACCTCTCGGTCGCGCTGAGCGAGGCGTGTGCCAATGCCGTTGAGCACGGTGGGGACGCGGGGCCCGGCGGTCCGTCGGAGGCGTACCGCGTGACGGCGTATCTGGACGGCGAGAAGTGCTGTATCGAAGTGGCGGACTCCGGTCCCGGCTTCCCCGACCGCTGTTCCGCAGCCCCCCTCGCCCCTCTCGCTCCTGTCGCCCCCTCCCCGTCCCTCTCCGCGGAGCACGGCCGCGGACTCTGTCTGATCGAGCAGCTCGCCGACCACGTCCACTTCCGGAACCGGCCGGGGCACGGCGCGGTGGTGAGCTTCGACAAGATCCTGAAATGGCGGGAGGACGCCCTGCTCAGAGTCAACTGAGCCGGACGCCCTCCCTCCTGTACGGCTGTGCGGCAGCCTGCCCCGGCCGTACGGCCTCGGCTCAGCCCTTGAGCTGCGCCATCCAGGTCTCCACCTCGTCGGCCTGCCGCGGAAGCGACGCCGAGAGGTTGCGGTTGCCGTCCTCCGTGACGAGGATGTCGTCCTCGATCCGGACGCCGATGCCGCGGTACTCGGCGGGCACGGTCAGGTCGTCGGCCTGGAAGTACAGCCCCGGCTCGACGGTCAGACACATGCCCGGCTCCAGGACCGTGTCCACGTACGTCTCGGTCCGCGCGGCCGCGCAGTCGTGCACGTCCATGCCGAGCATGTGGCCGGTGCCGTGCAGGGTCCAGCGGCGCTGCAGGCCGAGCTCCAGCACCTTCTCCACGTCCAGGTCCCCGAGCAGGCCCCACTCGACCAGCTTGGTGGCGAGGACGCGCTGTGCCGCGTCGTGGAAGTCGCGGTAGGCGGCGCCCGGCTTCACCGCGGCGATCCCGGCCTCCTGGGCCTCGTACACCGCGTCGTAGATCTTGCGCTGCAGCTCGCTGAAGCGGCCGTTGATCGGCAGGGTGCGGGTGACGTCCGCCGTGTAGAGCTCGGTGGTCTCGACGCCGGCGTCGAGCAGGAGCAGCTCGCCGGGGCGCACCGCGCCGTCGTTGCGCACCCAGTGCAGGGTGGTGGCGTGCGGTCCGGCCGCGCAGATCGAGCCGTAGCCGATGTCGTTGCCGTCGACGCGGGCGCGCAGGAAGAACGTGCCCTCGATGTAGCGCTCGCTGGTGGCCTCGGCCTTGTCGAGGACTCGTACGACATCCTCGAAGCCGCGGGCGGTGGAGTCGCAGGCCTTCTGCAGCTCGGAGATCTCGAACTCGTCCTTCACGAGGCGGGCCTCGGAGAGGAAGACGCGCAGCTCCTCGTCGCGCTCGGCGGTGACCTTGTCGGTCAGGGCCGCCTCGATGGTGGCGTCGTGGCCGCGGACGTTACGGACCGGGCCGGTCGCCTCGCGCAGCTGCTCCGGCAGCTCGCGGACGTCCTTCGCCGGGAGGCCGAGCAGCTGCTCCGCCTCGCCGAGCGAGTGCCGGCGGCCGACCCACAGCTCACCCTGGCCGTCCAGCCAGAACTCCCCGTTCTCACGGTTCGAGCGGGGCAGCAGATAGATCGTCGCCTTGTGGCCGTCACCCTTGGGCTCCAGGACCAGGACGCCGTCCTGGGTCTGGTCACCGGTGAGGTACGCGTACTCGGTGGAGGCGCGGAAGGCGTACTCGGTGTCGTTGGAGCGGGTCTTCAGCCTGCCCGCGGGGATGACGAGACGCTCGCCCGGGAAGCGGGCGGAGAGCGCGGCGCGGCGGCGCGCGGTGTGCGCGGCCTGTGCGATCGGCTCCAGGCCGTGCAGCTCGGTGTCGGCCCAGCCGGACTTCATGTTCTCCGCGAGCTCGTCGGACACTCCCGGGTACAGCCCGTTCTTCCGCTGCTTGATCGGCTGCTCTTCAGTCTCTTCCGGGGTCTCCGGGTTGAGCTCTTCGGCCACGGGTCCGCCTCCTTGTTGGTACGACACTGAACCCTCACCCATCGTACGGTCGTGCGTAAGGGGGCCCAGGGCCCTTGGACCCATGGCGCGCATCACTGATCCACGCGCTGCCGGCGCGTGGTGCGCATCACTCGAACCGGGCCGCCAGCATCACCACGTCCTCGTCGTCCTCGTCGCCGTCCGCGCCGGTACCGAGTCCCTCGGGCAGTACGGTCCGCAGCACATGGTCGACGATCGCCGCCGGGTCGTCGCGCGCGCCCTTCGGGACGCTCGCCGCCGCCGTGTGCAGCCGTGCGAACGCCCGGTCCATGGGGTCGCCGGTGCGTCGCAGCAGTCCGTCGGTGTAGAGCAGCACCGTTTCTCCGGGCCCTGGCGAGAACTCCACGCTCGGCGCCTCCCAGCAGGCCAGCATCCCCAGCGGCGCCGACAGCGAGGTCTCGACGAACTCGGTCCGCCGCTCCCCGGTGATCAGCGGCGGGGTGTGCCCGGCCCCGGCGAGGACGACCTTCCTCAGCGCCGGCTCGCAGTACGCGAACAGCGCGGTCGCCGAACGGGCCGGTTCCGTCAGCCGCAGCAGCAGCTCCAGATCGGACAGTACGGCGACGGGGTCCTCGCCCTCCATCACCGCGTACGCCCGCAGGCTCGCCCGCAGCCGCCCCATCGCGGCCAGGGCGCTCGGCCCCGAACCGGAGACCGAGCCGACGGCGAGCCCCAGCGCGCCGTCGGGCAGCGGCAGCGCGTCGTACCACTCGCCGCCGCCGCGCGGTCCGCCGAGATGGCGGGCGGCGAGGCGGACCCCGGGCACCCGGGGCAGCCGGCTGGGCAGCAGTTCCTCGGCGATGGTCGCCATCCGCGCACGCGCCCGCTCGAGCTCGAGGAGACGGGCCAGATGCTCGGTGGCGTACCGCCCGTAGAGGCCGACGAGATGGCGCTGGCGCTCGACCGGTTCGGCGGGCTCGTCGTAGAACCAGACGGCGACGCCGAGCCTTCCCGCCTCGGCGGTGGCGAGCGGCAGGGCGTAGCTGGCCGCGTAGCCGAGACGGACGGCGACTTCGCGGAGGCGCGGGTCGAGGCCCTCGTCGCGGAACAGATCGGCCTGGGCCACCGGGCCGGCGACGCTTGTGGGGGCTCCGTCGAGGATCCGGCCGTAGGGGGTGGCGCTGCGCGGGACGGTCTCGATGTGGCCGAGGTCGGCGTGGGCGAGGCCGAGGCCGAGGGTGGTGGCCGGGCCGCGGCCGTCGGGTGGTTCGAGGACGACCATGCCGCGGCGGGCGCCGACCAGGGCGGCGCCCGCGCGCAGGAGTTCATGGAGTGCGTCGTCGCGCGTGCTCGTTCTGGCCAGGCGCTCGGTGAGTTCGTGGAGAGTCGTGAGGTCGGAGACCCAGCCGGCCAGCCGGTCCTGGATCAGCGCGCCGGGGGCGGCCGTCGGGGCAGGGGTGGGGGCGGGGGCGGCTGCGAGGGCCGCGGCAGTGTGCGCGGAAGCGGGAACCGCTGAATCGATTCCGGCCACTTTCGGCAGGTGAGGGGCGCTCATGGCAGCCGACTTTCCGACTGGTGCGTTTCGGCCAATAGCATCGCAAACCCCCATGTCATTCTGCGCAGCTATCAATGGATCCACATCTACACGCACACGTGAGGGGATGTCCAGCATTGTCCTGGCGGAATTGCTGGTGTCCACGGGGTGTTCGGAGGGTCGCTAACTTGGCCAAAAAATGCCCCCCATGGCATCTATTTGCGGTCGACTGAGGGAGTTCGAGAGGGGTACCTCCCGGGGCGAAGATCCAAAGTCCGAAGTCCCAGGAGGAGCGTCATCCCGAACGTGATGGGTACGTAAACGGTGATGGCCAGGGGCAGTTGGGACAGCTCCGGAACCTGGCGGGGAGCCCGGGCGTCTTAACGGCCGAGGCCGCCGCGCCCCATCCCGAGTGGCGGGAACAGCGGGACCAGTTCAGCGGGACAGCAAAGCGCCATGCACGCGCCACCCCTCGCCACGCGTTTAATGGACACAGCCCACGATCGTTCGGCCCCCGGGGTGCTGGTTGCCGCGGTTGACCAGGGGGCGCCCATGCCCATGGCACGCCCATGGCGAGGGGCGGTGATGTGCAGGGCTGCACGATGCACGCAGTAACGCCTGCAGCGATGTCTGCAGTGATGCACGCGCACGAAGCGCCTTGCACGAAGCGCCTTGCACGAAGCACCTGGCACGACGCGCCATGCGCGAGGCGTGAAGCGCGAAAGCGGAGCACGAAGCGATGCGCGCGCACGATGCACGCAGTGGTACGTCAGCAGTACGCACGGTGAAGTGATGCACACATGGTGTGATGTGGCCCTCGGCGTTCAACGGAAAGGAACGAGCGCTCATGCGCGAGATCCCCGGAAGGCGACGCAGGCTCCGGTTCCGGCACAAGGGGACGCCTGCCCAGCTCGATGCGGCGCTCACCTGCGCCACGGCATGGCACTGGCCCGTGCTTCCCGGTGTGGGGCTCGGTCCGGCCGCGCGCGATGACCGCGGCCGCGGCTGCGCCTGCCCCGACCCCGAGTGCGTCGTCCCCGGCGCGCACCCCTTCGATCCCGGAATCCTCGCGGCGACCACCGACGAGCGCATGGTGCGCTGGTGGTGGACCAACCGCCCCACGGCCCCGATCGTGCTGGCGACGGGAGGCCGGGCACCGTGCGCCGTGAGCCTGCCCGCGGTGGCGGGGGCGCGGGCGCTCGCCGAACTCGACCGCATGGGTATGCGGCTCGGCCCGGTCGTGGCGACCCCGACCCGCTGGTCGCTGCTGGTCGCTCCGTACTCGATGGAACAGCTGGGCGAACTGCTGTACGCCAAGGACTGGGTGCCGAGTTCGCTCCGCTTCCACGGCGAGGGCGGCTATCTGGTGCTACCCCCGTCGGAGGCCGGTACGGGACAGGTCCGCTGGGAGCGTGCGCCGCTGCCCGGCTCGGCATCGCCCTGGCTGCCGGATGTGGAGGCCGTCGTCGATGCGCTCGTCGAGGCGAGCGTCAGCGCGCCGGCAGGGGGATTCACCCCGCCCGAGGCCGGGGACGGCACCAGGCTCACGTACTGAACCCGGGCTCGGCCCACGTACTCAACGGGCTCGGCCGACGTACTGAACGGGCTCGGCTCACTCGTACGGGTGTGAGCTGAGCCCACTTGTCCGGGAATTGGGCGCGCGGAGCCCCGGGCGCCCTCGTGCCGTCGATATCTTCGGCCCACCGATGTACGTCACGTGTCACGCCGCACGCGTGACCGGACCGTCACACGTCCCCGCGCCGGCAGGTGGGCCGCCATGAACATCCGCATGACCGGACTCGTGCTCGTGGTCGTCTGCGCCGCCCTGCTGCCGGTCTCCGCCTCTGCGGGGCCGGCCCGTACACCGGGACCTGAAGCGTGGACCGTGGAGAGGTCCGTCGAGAGGTCCGTATCGGAGAATGACAAGAGGGCCGGTCGGCGCGGAATTCTGGCCGAAATCGATGCGGCCGTGTCACCCGGGCGCGCGCGGACCAGCGAACGTTGCGGCCCGGAACTCACCTCCCCCGACGGTGTCGAGGCCCAGACGTGCGTCCTGACCGAGGGCGCGGACACGTGGGCGCGTACGTACTACCGCAACGCGACGGGTGAACGGCTGAGCTCCGTGCTGAGCCTCATGGCCCCCGGAGGCAGGACCGTACAGACCCATTGCGATGTCGAAGCGGACGACGAGCCCGCGGCCTGTGAAACACCGCGTGAGAAGGTGCGGGGTGAAGCGGACGCGTATGCGGCGGTTGCGGAGTTCGCGAGTTCATGATCTCGGAGAAGGGCCGCTGTTGCTGCGTTCGGGGAGCAACTCCCCAGCTGCTACGGGAAGTTGATGCCCGGCTGTGCGGCGTGCCGTAATACGGAAATAGCAACGCCCGGTCGCTGGCGACGGGGGATGCACCAGCGACCGGGCTTCCAGAACGGTAACAAGAGATCTGCCGTTCGCAAATTCGATCTCGGGTATTCGGACAAGGAATTACCGGTCCGCGTGGCACTTGTGACCGGAATCACCTGTCGGGCGACAGAAATCGTCACTGTGCCCATCCGGACCGTCAGCTGAGGGTCACCTCCGGACCGTCAGCCGACGGTCGCCTCCGGGCTGTCAGCTGAGGGTCACCTGGCGGTTGGTGAGACCGCCGCGCGCCCGGCGCTCGTCCGCGGTGAGCGGGGTGTCGACGGCGAGCGCCGCCGCCAGCCGCTCGGCGAACTCCGCGGCCGGCTTCTCGCACTCCTCGGCGCCCATGGCGCGGGGCAGGTCCCAGACCGGGACCATGAGCCCGTGCGCCCGGAACGAGCCGACCAGTCGGGTGCCTTCGCCGAGGCTCGACGTCCCGGCGGCGTGCAGCCGGGCGAGCGCGTCGAGGAGCTGCTCCTCGGGGTGCGGCATGACCCAGCGCAGATGGTTCTTCTCCGGGGTCTCGCACCAGTACGCCGCGTCCACGCCGGTCAGCCTGACGGTCGGGATCGCGGCGGCGTTGGCGCGCTCCAGCGATGCGGCGACCTCCGGGCTCGCGTTCTCCGCGGAGTCCGGGATCCAGAACTCGAAGCCCGAGTGGATGACCGGCTCGAACGGTGTGGCCGGGTCGAGCAGATCCTGCAGCCGCGGTCCCTCCGCGGTCACGCGCGCGGCGGAGACCGGGCTGCCGGGCTTCGCGACGAGCGCGCGGGTCAGCGTGTCGGCGATGTCCCGGCTCAGATCGCCGGAGGTCGTGTCGTTCTGCAGGGCGAGCAGTACGGCGCCGCTGTCGCGGCGCAGCGCGGGCCATGCCATCGGGAGGACGGTCGCGAGCGTCACCGACGGAACGTCGTCGGGCAGGCCGTCCTTCAGGGTCAGTTCGACGGTCGCGGCGGGGACCAGTTCGCGCAGGGCGACCCAGTCGCACTCGTTGGGGAGCCCTTCGAAGGGGCGCTGGACCCGCTCGGTGGCTGCGTGCGCGGCGGCCCGGCCGTGGCAGGCCTTGTAGCGACGACCCGAACCGCACGGGCAGGGCTCGCGGGCACCGACGACAGGGATCTCCCCGTCGGCGGTCTGCGGCTTGACGGCCTTCGTCTGGGGGCGCTTCTTGGCCATGGTGTGGCTCTCTCCCGAGGACTGCGGTGCTGTGTGGTGCCTGTGTCTCGGGCGCGAGCCTAGCCGTTACGGCGCGTATGCCGGCCGCGACGTGTCTGGCGATGTCGTCCTGCGCGTCGCGGTAGGCGTGGTCGTGCGCGTCGTCCTAGGCATCCCCGTACGTGTCCTCGTACGCGTCCACGAAGTCGAACCCGGTACCGGGGCCGGAGCCGGTGACGCGCGTAGCGAAATCGTCGCGGCGGTGCCCTTCGGTAACAAGCACCCACACGGTGACCTCACCCGTTGCGCTGTCCCGTACGCCCCAGTCCTGGGCGAGCGCACTGATGATGTTGAGCCCACGGCCGCCGCGCGCGGTGACCGAGGGCGTGGCCGGAACCGGTCGGGTCGGACCACCTCCGTCCGTCACCTCGACGGTCAGCCTGCCCGTGTTGTCGACGCGCCACGCGGCGCGGATGGCGCCGTCCCCGATCTCGGCGTGGCCCAGCGGTCTGCCGTGCCGGCAGGCGTTGCTGAGCAGTTCGGAAAGGATAAGAACAGCATCGTCCACGACCGATTCGGACACCCCGCTGCGTCGCAGCTGCTCACGCATCCGGTGCCTCGCCTCACCCACGCCCGCAGGGCCATGGGGTACGGCCATGCTCGACGACGTGGGCACCTCCTGTGCCACCACCAACGCCACCCCCGAGACCTCCTTTGCCCCACGCCACGGTTTGGATGCCCCAATGGACTGGACCGGAAACCGGCCAATCCGTGTCTGGTGACGCACTCGTAACGATCGAACACGGTCCGAACGCGCCGGTGCACTCCCTGTAGTGACTCCGGGCGACTCGGGTGAGGCGGGGCTCGGCTCCGGGCTCGGGGCTCGGGGCTGGGCTCGGGTCCGGGCTCCGGGCTCGCGTACGGGTGGCCGGCTAACCGCGGCCCAGTTGGGCCAGAACCTGCTTCGGGCGGTTGGTGATGATCGCCTCGACGCCGAGGCCGACGCACAGATCGACATCCTCCGGCTCGTTCACGGTCCATACGTGCACGCGGTGGCCCGCCGCCTGCAGGCGCTCGATGTACGCGGGGTGATTGCGTACGAGCCGGATCCCCGGCCCCGCGATACGGGAGCCCGCCGGCAGCCGCCCGTCGCGCATGCGGAGCGGGAGGAACTGCATCAGATACACGGTCGGGATGGTCGGCGCCGCGGCCGCGATCCGCTGCAGCGAGCGCGCGGAGAAGCTCATGACGCGCACGGACGACTCGGCGGGTGTCGCGGGGGCGTCGAGGCCGAAGCGCTTCAGCAACTGGAGGAGCCGCTCCTCGACCTGGCCCGCCCAGCGGGTGGGGTGCTTGGTCTCGATGGCCAGGTCGATCGGCCGTCCGGCGTCGGCCACCAGTTCCAGGAGCCGTTCCAGGGTCAGTACGGACGTGAACTGGCGATCGCCCCAGTCCGGGCTCTCCTCGCTGTCCTTCCACGAGCCGAAGTCGAGTGCGGCGAGTTTCGAGAGCTCCAGGGCGGAGACGGCGCCACGGCCGTTGGAGGTGCGGTCGACGCGGCGGTCGTGGACACAGACCAGATGACCGTCGGCGGTGAGCCGCACGTCGCATTCGAGGGCGTCGGCCCCGTCCTCGATGGCCCTCACATAGGCCGCCAGCGTGTGTTCGGGGGCGGCCTCCGAGGCGCCTCGGTGAGCGACGACCTGGATCGGGAGTTGTGTCACCGCGTCATGGTGTCATCGTCGGAACGGGGACGTCGATCACGTGTCCGTAATGTCCGGGGTAAAGGATGGGGCGGATACGCACAGGTCCTGCTTACAGTGGCCTGACAGCCGGTGGGAAAAGCTGGGCACCGCGTACCGACAGCGGAATCGCGGATTCGCGGAATCGAGGAGAGAGCTGTGAGCACCGAGAACGAGGGCAACGAGGGCACTCCGGGTCAGGGCGCCCCGTCCGTACCTCCCGTGCCACCTCCTGTGCCGGCGGCCGCTTCCGAAGCCGAGTCGGCGCAGGCTGCGCATGCGGCGCATGCGACGCGGACCGCGCATGAGGCGCAGGCCGCGCAGGCCGCACACGCCGCGCCTGAGTCTGCCGCCAGTGCGGAGGCGCCGACACAGCAGGTACCGCCGGTGCCCACGTCCTCACCGACCGTGACGCAGCATGCCGGGACCGGCTGGCCGCCGCCCCCGCCGCCCGTATCCCCCTGGGGAGCCCCCGTACCGCCGGCCGGCCCTGCGGCCGCCCCGCGCAAGCGTTCCGGCGGTCTCATCGCCACCGTGCTCGCCGCTGCGCTCGTCGCGGGCGGCGTCGGCGGCGGCATCGGCTACTGGGCGGCCGAGCGCGCCGACCACGGCGGCATCTCGACGACCGTCTCCTCCGGTCAAGCACCCGCCGACTTCAAGCGTGAGCCGGGCACGGTTGCCGCGGTCGCGAACAAGGCGCTGCCGAGCGTCGCCACCATCGAGGCGAAGTCCGGCGGCGCCGAGGGCGAGGGCGGCACGGGCACCGGCTTCGTGTACGACAAGGAAGGCCACATCCTCACCAACAACCACGTGGTGGAGTCCGCGGCCGACGGCGGCACGCTCTCCGTGATCTTCCCCAACGGCAAGACGTACGACGCCGAGGTCGTCGGTCGTGCCCAGGGCTACGACGTCGCCGTACTGAAGCTGAAGAACGCCCCCGCCGGACTGACCCCGCTGCCGCTCGGCAACTCCGACCGGGTGGCTGTCGGAGACTCGACGATCGCGATCGGTGCGCCCTTCGGCCTCTCCAACACGGTCACGACGGGCATCATCAGCGCCAAGAACCGCCCGGTCGCCTCGGGCGACGGCTCCAGCGGCAAGAACTCGTACATGAGCGCCCTGCAGACCGACGCCTCGATCAACCCCGGCAACTCCGGCGGCCCGCTGCTCGACGCCAGCGGCGCGGTGATCGGCATCAACTCCGCGATCCAGTCCGCGGGCAACGGCATGGGCCAGGCCCAGGCCGGCTCCATCGGCCTCGGCTTCGCCATCCCGATCAACCAGGCCAGGAACGTGGCCGAGCAGCTCATCAAGACCGGCGAGCCCGTCTACCCGGTGATCGGCGCCACCGTGAACATGTCGGACCAGGGCCCCGGCGCCACCATCGCCACCCAGGGCACCGGCGGCACCCCCGCGGTCACCCCCGACGGCCCCGCCGCCAAGGCCGGCCTCAAGGCGGGCGACGTCATCACCAAGTTCAACGGCAAGCCCATCGACAGCGGCCCGACCCTGATCAGCGAGATCTGGAACCACAAGCCGGGCGACAAGGTCACCATCACCTACGAACGCGGCGGCAAGGAGTCCACGGTCGAGGTCACCCTGGGCCAGCGCAAGGGCGACAGCTGACGGGCTAGGCTGTGCACGCGCACGTCACCCGTGATCGATCCGGGACGGCGGCGCGAGGTGGGTTGCCCGAGCGGCCTAAGGGAACGGTCTTGAAAACCGTCGTGGCGGCGACGTCACCGTGGGTTCAAATCCCACACCCACCGCCTGTGGCTCATAAGGCCAGGTGAGAAGGGGTGTCCGGATCCTCCGGGCACCCCTTCTCGTATGCGAACTGAGCAGCGGGATGGCGCGGTTCGGATCCCCGGCCAGGTGGTGAGCGCCAGCGAGGCATCGTGCTCAGCAGCCACCCGTGGGACATGGCGGCGGGCGTGGCCGGGCCGCTCTGCCTGCTCCAGCCGCCGGACGTGGCGATGACCCCAGCCGCGCTGTTCTCGCATCTGGGCAGCGAAAGCCGGGAGCCGCAAGCCTGCGCCTCGGCTCCGTCAACGATGGGGCGGCTATCGGCTCACTCCAGGACGGCGAGGTGGTCGGCGGCGCCCCCGCGCCACTCGATCAGGAAGAGGGTCGCGTCGTCACTGGTGCTCCCGCCCCGTTCCTGCTTCAGGGCGTGGGAGAGGGAGCGCACCACCGCCCGCACTCCCTCCTCTGCCTGCTCGATGCGGTTGACCCAGTGGATGAGTTGTTCCTCGCCGAACTGCTCTTCGCCGGCTTCGTGCTCCTCGATCAGGCCGTCGGTGAAGCACAGCACCCGGTCGCCGCGTTGGAGTACCTGCTCGCTGACTTGGGGCTCTTCACCTCCGAAGCCGACCGGGAAGGTGGTAGGGCCCTCCAGCTGCCGCAGTACCTGGCGGTTGCGGATCAGTAGCGGGGCGGGGTGGCCCGCGTTGACCCACTGCAGGTGGCCCGTTGCGATGTTCAGGCGCATCATCTGCGCGGTGACGAAGTGTTCGGGCCCGAACTGCTCGTCGATGGCCCGGTCCATGAACGCGTAGATCTCGGACAGGCCGATGCCGGCACGTCTGGAGTGCCGGTAGGCGCCGATGGCGACGGTGGCCATCGTGGCGGCGTTCAGGCCGTGGCCCATCGCATCAACCACGGCCACGTGCAGGATGTCGTCGTTGAGTGCGTAGTCGAAGCTGTCGCCGGCGACGTTGTAGGCGGGCTCCAGGATTCCGGCCACCGCGACCTGCGGGACGGACATCGCCAGCGGCGGTAGCAGGGACCACTGGATCTCCGCGGCCACGCTCATGGGTTCGCGGCGCCGGGTGAGGAAGAACTGGTCGGTGTAGCTGTGCTTGGTGACCAGCATGTCGGCGATCAGGCCGGCCAGCCTGCGCAGCAGGCGCCGGTCGTCGTCATCGAGGGTCTCCAGGGTGAGGGCCAACACTCCCACCTGGTCGCTGCCGTCCAGCAGCGGCAGATACATCCGGACGCCGTCGGCCTGCGGTACCTCGACAGGGGTCGCGTACAGGAAGGCCGTGCCGGCGTGGGAGTCACCGATCGGCTCGGGCTCACCGACGGTCAGCCCCCTGCCCGGCAGCGGCACGAGCAGGAGCTGTGCGTAGTCCTGCAGGAGGATCGAGATGTCACGGCCACCGACCCTGGCCACCTCTTCCGCGATCAGCGGGGCGATCAGCTGCGGCGGCATCTCGTGTGCCCGGTCCAGCAGCACCCCCAGCAGCCGCTCACCGAACCCTTCCGACCGGTCCACCGCGCCCTTGCGGGACTGCTGATCACCCTCCGCCATAGCCGTGCCCTTTCACCCGCCAGCCTGATTTCACCCTCACCTGCTGAGCCGGCTGTCCCCAACGAGTCGGTCACCGCGCAGCCTGGTGCCGGCTTCGGTGGCTTGCTCGGCCGCCATACGCACCGCGACTCGCTCGTTCCCTGCCGTTGCGCCCACAGTGCGCAACGACCCCGGTGTATACACACCGGGGCCGCCCTTCCAGGTCGGTTGCACGTGAGAGTGCACCGGCCCACTCACCATGCTATGCCTGTGCTGCCTTTCCGGCAGAAGTGATTCTTTGGGTGATGCGGCTTGGTCGGAAAGGGCTCAACGTCAGCTGTGTTCCTCCTCTTCGGCCTCCATGAGCCGGATTCCGTGATGCGTTTCCTTCTGCCCCGTTCGAGCGTGATGAGCCCCTCCCCACCAGAAATGTGCCGGGCACGCCTTCCCGCGCGGCACCGACGGCGCGGGAGATTCCACTGCCCATCGCCGACGAAGAATCCCGCCCCGGTGAGGCTCAGCCGCGGATCTGCTTAGGGGTGTTTCCGCCGGTGATGGCGATCTTGCGGGGCTTGGCCTGTTCGGCGATCGGGATGCGCAGCCGAAGCACTCCGGCGTCGTAAGCGGCGTCGATGCGTTCGGTGTCCAGGGTCTCCCCGAGGAAGAACTGGCGGCTGAAGGAGCCGGTCGGACGCTCCGCGATCAGTACTTCGGCGTTCTCGCCCGCGCTGGGGTGGCGTTCGGCCTTGACCGTCAGCACGTTCCGCTCGACGTCCAGGTCGATCGTCTCGGGGTCCACACCGGGCAGGTCCATTTCGACCACGAAGGTGTCACCCTCCCGGAAGGCGTCCATGGGCATGGCCGACGGCCTCGCGGCGGCGCCCAGCAGCTGCTGGGTGAGTCGGTCGAGCTCGCGGAAGGGGTCGGTTCGCATGAGCATCATCAGTCACTCCCTTTCCCAAGGTGGGATGCGACATGGCGACATCGCCTATATAACTCCCAGCAATAAACATGACAAGGGCGACTCAATCCCGCGCTCGCAGACCCGCTGCTCGAGCGACGGGGAATGGAACCAGAGCCGTCACCAATCCCAGGAGACCCTTTTGCAATGCGGTCCCTGACCGGATGGGGCCCCGCGCCGTGTCAGCCGCGTTCCTCCTCTTCGGCCTCCATGAGCCGGATTCCCTGATGCGTCAGTGTGACCATCGCGGGTGTATTTCCTTGTGCCCAGTCGACGGTGATGAGTCCCTCGCCCACCAGATATGCGCAGGCGGCGGCCAGATCCTGCTCGGGGACCTGGAGGTCGTCGTGCAACTTCGCCCCGGTGACGCCGAGGAGGCGATTGCCTTCCGTGGCCTCGTACAGGGCCTTCATGATCGCTTCGCGGTAGTGCTTCCGCTCGTTGAGTGTTGCCATGATTGCTGCCCACTCGTGCCAGGCCTCGACGAGGGTCCTTGCCTCAGACTTCGTCCGTCTGTGTGCGGTCCTGCGCGGAGGACCGACTGGCTGCCAGCCAGGAGCGCGCCCGCTCTGCCGTGTGCGTGGTGTCCACGGTGAGGTGGAGGCGGGTTCCGCCGTCGCTGCCGGCGGGGTAGCTGCGCTGTTCGGTGGCGGCGAAGCATTGACGGACTGCCTCTGCGACCCGACGGGCGGCCTCGGGGGACGCTGCAACGATACGCACCTCGGCCCGCCCGTCCGAGGGTGGTGGTTCCGGTGGCTTCACGGGGGACCTCGTCCTTACATCCCTCGGGCGGAGCTCACGGATCCTGGCGGGTTCGGGTTCTCGGCCGCCGCTGAGGCGTGCCCGCCTTCGGTCTCCCACTCCTCTTCTCGGTCCAGCGACTCCTTCGCCTCACGGGAGGTGTCCTCGTTCGCCATCAGAGCGCTGGCGGTGGCGAGCCCGTTGGGGGTGGCTGCGGCGGCCATCAGTCGGGCGGCGGCAGCCGCGCCGGTCTCCGGCGGGATCACCAGTAGGTCCCAGCGGCCTGGGGTGTAGGAGAGCAGGATCAGCTTGTGCGGGTCCTGCTCGTCGGCGAACCAGCCCACGTGCACCGTGTGCCCGGCCACGGGCACCTTGTGAGGGATCACGGGCCAGTGGGTCGGGTTCACCGTCACACGCGTGATCCGGCCCCAGCGCGCGTCCAGCACGTGGATGAGGGCGGGGAGTTCACGGGAAAGATCGCGAGAGCGAGGCCACCAGGCGCCGTCCAGTAGACCCGGGGCGGACCCCACCGGGGTCAGAGACAGGCGGACCGGTGGTGAGGTCACGCGCTCACTGATAGCCATACGGTCGATGGTCGCGGTCATGGCGCGGACCTGTCCCCGAGGATCGTCTTCGACGTCCCGGTGTTGTTGCTCGCCGAGAACGACACCGGCGTGGGAGCCGGTGTGCGAAGTACTCCCGGTGGATCCACTGTACTCCGGGCACGGTCCGGTGAACCCGCGCGTGACCAGCCATTTCATCGGGAACTCGGGTCTGGATCGGCGGCGCGCGGGGTGAGCCTGGGCGTGGGCTCACGGAGTACGGTGAAACCGGCAGCCGTCCCGACGTCCTCCCGGGCGATCGGCGAGCGCATGCCGACCCTGCAGGCGGGTGAGCACACCATGTCCGATGCCGACACCCCTCGTGAAGCGAAGCTTCTGCCGGACGCGATACACCATGCCGTGAAACCTGGAACTGCCCTCCTGCGGCTGGAGACGACACATGCCCGTCAGGGAGTTCTCGACGGTGCGTGGTGGCCGCGTTCCCGCGACATCGGCGCCGAGCTGCCCAGTCTGGTCACCGTGCTGACCGAGCACCTCGGACCCGTCACGCGCGTCGGTCTGGACTCCAGTGCCTGGGAAGAACTACCGACCCGACTGATCATCGACGACCGCGTCGTGCACATCGACTCCTTCCCGGTCGGTGACGACACCGTCCTCATCACCCGAGGCGACCGGGACCACTTCTCCCTGCTGGTGATCCCGCCGGACACGACTCCCGACGCGGCACGCGCAGCGATGGCCCGGGCCGTCAGCGCCACCAACGCCACGGCCGAGCAGATCCTCATCGACACCGGCACCGGCCGGACACGCCCGATCGCCACGGATGACCCGTAGACGGGCCAGAACGCCGCGATATGAGGTGGTACAGATGGCCCTCTTTCTCCTGCTGGTCATCGTGGCGATCGTGCTGGGCATCATCGGAGCGGTGACCGAGGGACTGTTCTACCTACTGATCATCGGCGTGATGGTGCTCGTTGCCGACCTCGTCTTCCTCCGCATACGCCTAGGCCGCCGGCGCGCAGGGAAGCGCCGTGTTCGGTAACCGGTGGCTGTCCATTCCGGCACCGGAGCGATCTTTTACTGAGCGGAAGGTCATCAGGGGCAATCGCCTCCAGGACTCCGGGAGCCTACGCCGCCCGAAGAGCTCCACATTACCGGCCCCGACATTCGACCCTCCGGGGACCGCGCCCTCGGTCCGCTGCGTCGGTGCTGCGCCGGTGCCGCCGAGTTCCGAAAAGAACTGCCGGTAGGTGGAGGGAAGTTCGATGTGATGCTCCACTTCCCACGCGGCGCCGCGAGCGACGGTGTGCAGGGGGCCGAGGCGGAACCCTCTGCTCGGTCTATGCCGGTGGAGTTCGTGACGGTCCGTCAGTCCTCACCCGGCTGTCCGCCCCTTGCACCTCCGCTGTCCGTCCACCGCCACCCGACTCTCCGCCCACCTGCAGTTTTCGGCGTCCGCTCGCAGCCGGCGTCACCAAGGTCACGACAAGTACGAGCAGCCCGCAGCCGGCGACGAGGAGCCAGCCGGGGCGTGATGCTTGGGCGAGGTGCACGGGTGGGGCGTCGACGATGATGCTGCCTGCGACAGCGATGCCGAGGGCCGAGCCGAGCTGGCGGGCGGTGGAGGTGATCCCACCGGCGACGCCGGCGCGGGCGGGCGGCAGGCCGCTGACCGCGGTGTTGGTGATCGGCGCGTTGGCGAATCCGAACCCGATGCCGACGAGCAGGTAGGCCAGCGACAACAACCGGATTTCGGTGTGGTTGCCGACACCCACGAGGCAAAGGCCGCCGGCCGTGATGAAACCCCCGGCGAGCACCAGCGGCGGACGCGGGCCGAAACGCCCGACGAGGACCCCGGAAAGCGGCGCGCACACCGTCGCCGCGATGGCCATCGGAAGTGTGACGACCCCTGCGGCCACCGGGGTCATGCCTCTCGCATGCTGGAGGTAGAGGGTATTGAGCAGCAGGGTCGCGCTGAGGGCGATGAACACCACGACCGCGCCGACGACGGCGGCGACAAAGGGCGGCCGACGGAACAGCCGGGGGTCCACAAGTGGCTCGGTCCGGCGCGACTCGACCCACCCGAACGCGACCGCGGCGACGGCGACGACGACGTAGCCGACGATCGCCGCGGGCGAGCCCCACCCGATGTGCGGTCCCTCGATCAGCACGGCGACCGAACAGCCGACCACGACGGTCAGCAGCAGCTGCCCCGGGCCGTCGAGCCGACGCGGTCGCTGCGCGCGGGACTCCGGGACGAAGACCATGGTCAGCACCAGCGCCACGGCGACGATCGGCACGTTGATCCAGAAGACCGACCGCCAGCCGACGCCCGAGACGAGAGCACCGCCCACGATGGGCCCGGCGGCCATGCTGACGCCGAAGACGGCCGCCCACACGCCGATCGCGCGCGCCCGCTCCTTCGGCTCGGTCATCACGTTGACGACGATCGCGAGCGCTACCGGGCTGAGCATCGACCCGCCGACACCCTGCAGCGCGCGGGCCGCGACCAGCATGCCGAAGGTCGGTGCGAGCGCGCACGCCACGGACGCGGCGCCGAACACGACCAGCCCGAGCCGGAACACGCGTCGCCGTCCGATGCGGTCGGCCAGCGCGCCCGACGAGATCAGGAGGCTGGCCAGCACGAGTGTGTACGCATCGACCGTCCACTCCAGGCCGCGGGTTCCGACGTGCAGACCGGCGCCTATCGATGGCAGGCCGACGTTCACGATCGTCGTATCCAGTCCGACCAGGAACAGGCTCAGGCAGCAGATCGCCAGCACCGTCCAGCGTCTGGGCGCGCCGGATTCCGTGTCCATGGTTGCTCCTTCGTGGCGCTTCGTGGGCACTCGCGGAATCGAGACCTCACGGGCCTGGACAACAACGTCGGGCCGTCGAGAGCGGATCGGGTAGGTATTTTGCGAGGACTGCAAAAAATGTGCCGGCCGCAGTTCCCAGCCGAGAAACTGGCAGGCATGGACGCCGAACTGGAGCAGACGCTCGCCGCCATCGGGCCTCGGCTGCGCTCACTGCGCCGCGACCGCGGCATGACCCTCGAGGCGCTGTCGGCGGCGACCGGCATCTCGGTCAGCGGCCTGTCGCGGATCGAGTCCGGCAAGAGACGCCCGACCCTTGAACTCCTCGTACCCCTCGCGAAAGCACACCGCGTCGCGCTCGATCAGCTCATTGCCGCCCCGGCAACCGGCGACCCGCGGGTTCACCTGACCCCGCTGCGACACCGCAACGGAAGCGTCCTCGTGCCGCTGACGCAATACCCGGGCCGCCTCCAGGTCTTCAAGCAGGTGATCGCACCCAGTCCTCGGAGGCTCGTCACCCACGTCGGCCATGAGTGGCTCTTCGTCCTCGCAGGAGAGCTGCTGCTGGTACTCGGGGAGCGCGAGCTCACGCTCCGTCCAGGCGAGGTGGCCGAGTTCGACACGACGGAGCCGCACTGGTTCGGCCCGAGTGGCGACCGCGCCGTCGAGATCCTCCACATCCTCGGCCGGCAAGGTGAAAAGGCCCGGGTGCGTGCGCGCCCGGCCGCCCTCCGGAACCCGCCCTGAAAGATCACAAGAGATCACCACGTACGTGAGCCGAGAGGCTCCTCCCATGACCACCCTGCGGCGGCCGATGCACCGACAGTGGCCCGGACCGCGAACTCGCGCGCGAAGGTGGAGGCTCCGGGACGGTCATAGGCCATGTGCGGCCGATCATGCGGTTCCACCGATGGCGGAGCGCGAGGATCTCGTGGTGTTGAATCGTGGGCCCAGACCGCTGCGGGCGATGTCGCGGCGGATACGGAGGTCTCATGTTTCAGCGGTTCCTCGAGAGCCACCCGGCGGACGATGAGGTGGCGGCCGTCGGTGAGGCGGCCGACTCGCGGCTCGCGGGAGTCGAGGGCTTCGCGCAGCTGGTCGCCATGGGCGCGGGCAGGTCGTTCGGACAGGGCATCGTCCGGGTCCACACAGCGCAAGGGGCCGCGCGGGTCTCCGGGCTCCTCGCCGACGCCTTCCCCGAGTTTGCCGACCGTGTCGTCCCTGTCGCGCAGGATTGGCTGGGACGCCAGTACGCGCTTGATCTTGCCCGCAGTACCCCCGCAGCCGCGTGCTTCCTCCTCTTCGAGCCGGGGACCGGTGAGGCGTTCGAGGTCGACGCCGACGTGCTCGAGCTCTTCAACAGCGCCTTCGTCGACGATCCGGACACCTACCTCGCCGCTGATCTTCACAGCGAGTGGCTGGGGACCGGTTCGCCGAGGCTCGAGGCCCACCAGTGCGTGGGATTCAAGGTGCCACTGTTCCTCGGAGGCGAGGGCAGCGTGGAAAACCTGGAGATCAGCGACTTGGAGGTGTACTGGTCTTTGTGCGGCCAGTTGCGCTCGGCCATCTGAGGAGAGGCAGTGGGCCGCAGTCGTCGTCCGCGCCCCTCACCCGAAGAATCCCCGCACCCTCCCGGCGAACCGGAGAATCCCCGCCCCCTCCCGGCGAAGACGAATGCCTCCCACGACGGGGCGATTCGCAATCCTCCTTGAGTTGGACATGACCGCGAAGTCCGGGCCCTAGCGTGAAGGGTATGAGTGTTGACACGGGGGAAAGCGTCGACCGACGCGATGCCGGCCGTCGCGCCGGGGTGAAGACTGCCCTGGGGGCCACGGCGGGAGTGCTGACCGCGCTGGTCATCATCGGCATCGTGTGGTGGCAGGGCTGGGGTTCCTCCTTCCTCTTCGGCTGGGCGTCGGTCAAGGTCGGCGCGAAGGTCGCTGTCCTTGCCGTCGCGGGGATGACCGCTGCTGCCGCGTGGTGGCGGCGCAGGCGCGGCGAGAGGAAGGCCGGGCCGGATGCGCAACCGGATGCAGGCCGCCCGCGCACCGGTACGGAACCGTCCTGACCGGAGGGCGCGCCCTCAGGGGAGCCTCTCCTCGGCGCTGAGAGCAGAGAAAGGCGCCCCCGGGGATTCGGGGGCGCCTCTCCTGGACGTACTACGCGTCTGCGTGAGGGTGCGTCAGGCGGCGGAACCGGTCTTGCGGCGGCGGACGACGAAGACCGCTCCGGCGCCGAGGGCCACGGCCGCGCCGGCCGCAGCGGCGAGCTGCGGGAGGGCCGAGGGGGAACCGGTGTTGGCGAGCGTGCCGGAGTTCACCGGGGTGGTGGACGTCGTGCCCTGCGGCCTGTTGTCCGGGGTCTGCGGTGTGCTCGTGCCGGGCTCGGCGTCGTCGACCTTGCCGGGGTCGCTGCCGGCGGCGAGCAGCTCGAAGGCGTAGTCGGTGAAGTCGTTGCCGCCGCAGGAGCCGTTGTCGTTGTAGTAGTCACCGGCGACGAAGGCGCGACCGTCCCCGACCGGCGCCTTGGCGTCGACCTTGAGCCGCAGCTTGACGTCGGCGTGTCCGCCGGGCTTCAGCGGGCCGACGGAGCCGGCGTACTGGCCCTTCGTGACGTTCTCCCACTCCGGGGAGGCAGCCGTGGACCACTGCAGGGAGAAGTGGTGGTCGAGGCTCTTGAGACCGGTCTTGTCCGTCGCGTGGAAGGCGACGAACGGCAGGACCTCGTCCAGCGTCTTGTTGCTGCCGTTGGTCACCTTGACCGAGAAGTCGGTCGTCGAGCCCGCGACGATCTTGGACGGCAGGCCGGTGGCGACGGTGGTGAGCTTGCTCTCGAAGACGCAGTCCTCGCCGCCTTCCTCGCCCTCCTCCGCTTCCTCCTTGGCGTCGGCGAGCGCCTTGTCGGCGGCCTCCTTCGCCTTGAGGGCCTCCTCCAGGGCCTTCTGGACCTTGGAGTACTCCTGTGCGGCGGCGACACGGGCGTCCTGGGCGACCTGGTTGGCCGTCGCCGCCTTCTCGTCGGCGGCGACCTTGGCGGCCGCGGCGGCCTGGGCGGCGGTCTCGGCTTCGGCGACGGCCTTCTCGGCAGCCGCCTTCTCCTCGGCCGTCGCCGTCTCGGGCAGCGCGGCGAGCACGGCCTTCGCGTCGGTGACCGCCTTGTCGGCGTTCTCCTTGGCGAGAGCGGCGTCTGCGGCCTCCTTCTTGGCGGCCGCGGCGGCGACGGTGCGGGGTGCGTCGTCCGAGAGGGCGGCATCGAGGACAGCCCGCGCGATCTTCTCCGCGGCAACGGCGTCGTCGTACGCCTTCTGCGCCGCCTTCGCGGCCTTCTCGAGCTCCTCGATGGAGGGCTTGACCTGCGCGGCCCGCAGCTGTGCGTGCGACGCGGCAGACGGGTTGGTGTCGGCGAGCGCCGGGGTGACGGAGAGCAGGACGGCGGGGGTGGTCACGGAGGCGACGACGGCCGTGGCCAGAGTGCGGCGAATCTTCAACGGAGTCCTTTGCGGGTCCGAAAGGCAGGGTTCGAAAGCGTTGGGCAGCCGCTGCGGTAGCACCCACGCAGAGCCGCTGTTCGATGATCGTATGACCGAAAATGCCGCTGCAGGAAGCAAGTTACGCAAATGAAGAGTGCGGTACAGCGTGCTCACAGGGCGGTCAAATACTGCGAAAAGGGGTAGTTGCCTTCCCTGCGTGGGCGACTTCTGTGATCCATGTCATTTCGCGTCGGCGTGCTGGGCGACGGCTGTTCGCGAGGGTGCGGTGGGGTGCGGCCGGCCCATGGCCAGGGGGTACGGCCCGGGCGCCGCTATTCGCGGGGCCCCGCGCTCAGCCGCGCCGCCGAGGCGATCGTGGCGCGGGCCTCCCGCTCGGTGAGCCCGGCGCGGACCGCCGCCTCGGTGAGGGCGTCCGCGAGTGCCTCCCCGATGCCGTTCTCGTACGCGCGGCAGGCCGCCCAGAACAGCCGGGTGTTGCGCTGGCCCTCGTGCGCGGCGCGCACGAACTGGATCAGCCCTTCGCCCCGGGGTGCCCCGTCGGCCGCGTACGACGGTGCAGGGTCGTGGGGGCGGGGGCGCGCAGGGGGCGCGATCAGGCGCAGCAGTGCGCGGGGGCACGGCGCGGGGGGCAGGTCCGCGGTGCCGGGTGCGAGCCGGTACGCGCCGTGCGCCGAGACCGAGCCGGGGCCCACGAGATAGCCGCCGCTGCCCCGGACGTCGATTCCGGGTGCGAGGCGGCTCGCCGAATTCGGTACCACGACGTCGGGCGGGCCGGTCAGCCACAGGTGGCGGCCGCCGCTGGGCGTGAGCACGGTGACCGTCTCCGGGACCGTGAACAGATGCTGCAGCGCCAGTTGCCGGAGGGCGGCGACGGAGTCGGTGCCACCCGCCGCGGCGCTCTTCGTGTCGAGGTCGATGCCGATCAGGTGGTGCGGCGGCCGGCCGCAGGCGATGCCGTACCCCGTGGCCCAGGGCGCGGCGGCGAACAGTGCTCGTACGCCGTCCGGGTCCGTCGTGGCGTCGTACACGCCGTGCCCGGGGAGCCCGCACTCACCGCGGCAGAGGACCGGCTGCGGGTCGCGGCGGTGGGGTGAGGGCAGCGCGGGGAGCTTCGTGGGGGACAGGGGGATCACGGGGAGCCCGCGCTCGGCGGCGGAGAGCGCGTGGGCGAGGGCCAGGGTGGCGCTGTGCCGGTCGGTGGTGGCCATGCTTCTATGTTCGTACGAGTGTTCGAATAAGGGAAGAGGGTGAGCCGGGGGATTGGGGAGGATTGGCTGAAAATGTGCGGGAACGGTTTTCCCCTTGTCGTGGGCGGGTTTCGGGGTCCGCAAGGGCTTGAGCTGGGAGGTTGAGGGCGCGAAGGGGGTTTATCGACATGTCCTCACGCTTGAGGAGGAATCGGGCCGTCCATGGCGGTTCGCTGGGGATTCGGTGGGCAACTCTGGACTCGCGACGTCGTGAACACGACCGAGGCGGTCGGCCAACTGCCTGGGTTTCAGTCGTACTTCTGCACTTCCCGGTGCACTCAGGGTGTACCTACGGTTCCTGGAGGAATTGACATGGCAAGCATCCGTACCGCCCGTGCCCTCGCCGCTGTCGCCGCCCTGCCCCTCGCCGCCGCACTCTTCTCCGGCGTCGCCCAGGCCGACAACGGCGCTTTCGCGGACGACGGATCGAACGCGTCCGTGGCCACGATCAGCGGCAGCGGTGTGGGCAACGACAACTACGGCAATTCGACGACCACCCAGCAGGTGGCCACCGGAACCGGCGCGTCCAACCAGAACAGGACGGCAAGCGTGAACGGCTCGGCCTTCACGGCGATCGACCAGTCGAACGAGACCGTCACGGTGAACTTCTTCGAGCTCTGGTAGGTCGCGGCCCGAAGGGGGGCCTGGCTGAGGGGTGAACCACGGCCTGCGTGGCGGTGCTACGGCATCGGCACGCAGGCCGCTGCGCGTTCCGCGCCGTCGGGGGCGGCCCGCGCCGCCGGCCGCTGCGCGACGTGACCGAGGCGGACGGCGGCGGCCTCGCTCATGACCTTGACAGGCCCGTGTTATCTGACGGACAGTCAGAAACCCATCCTGCGCCCGGGAGGCCCCCGCCGTGCACCTCGCCCCGACAGAGCGCCAGCAGCAGTTGCGCGCCGAACTCCGTTCGTACTTCCGCGACATGATGCCGGACGGGCCCCCGGCAGCCGATGACGCGGCGGAGCAGCGCCGGCTGCTGCGCCGGATCGGCGCCGACGGGATGCTCGGGCTCGGCTGGCCGGTCGAGTACGGGGGCCAGGGGCGCGGCGCAGACGAGCAGTTCCTCTTCTTCGACGAGGCCTACCGCGCGGGCGCGCCCGTGTCCATGGTCACGCTGAACACCGTCGGCCCGACCCTGATGAAGTACGGCACCGAGGAGCAGAAGTCCTTCTTCCTGCCCCGGATCCTGCGGGGGGACGTCGTCTTCGCCATCGGCTACAGCGAGCCCGAAGCAGGGACCGATCTGGCATCGCTGCGGACGAAGGCGGTGCGTGACGGCGAGGACTGGCTCGTCGACGGGCAGAAGATCTTCACCTCCAACGCCCAGAACGCCGACTGGATCTGGCTCGCCTGCCGCACGGATCCGCGGGCACCCAAGCACCAGGGAATCTCGATCATCCTGGTGCCGACCGACGCGCCGGGCTTCTCGTGGACGCCGATCGAGACGGTCGGCGGGCTGACGACGACGGCGACGTACTACGACGCGGTACGGGTCCCCGCGGCGTCCCTGGTCGGCGAGGAGAACGGCGGCTGGGGGCTCATCACCAACCAGCTCAACCATGAACGGGTCGCGCTCGCGGCGATCGGCATGCAGGCCGAGGACTTCGCGGCGGCGGCGCTGGAGCATGCCCGTACCCCCGATCCGGTGACGGGTGTCCGCCCGGTCGACGAGCCGTGGGTCCGGTCCAGGATCGCGGAAGTGCATGCCCGGCTCGCGGCAACGCGCCTGCTCAACTGGCGTTTGGTGGGGGATGTGGGGGCCGGCCGGCTCGCTCCCGGCGATGCGAGCGGCGTGAAGTTCATGGGCACCGAATCGACCGTCGAGGTGTATCGGATGTGCCGGGAAATCACGGGGGAGGCAGGGCTGGTGAGGGCCGGTTCGCCGGGCGTAGTGGGGGACGGCGAGCTGGAGCGGATGAACCGGGCGGCGCAGATCAACACCTTCGGGGGCGGGGTGAGCGAGGTGCAGCGGGAGATCGTCGCGACGATGCGACTCGGCATGCGGAGGGGGAAGCGGTGAGCGCGGAGGACGCGAGCGCGGACGAGCTGTACGAACTGCTGAGGACGTACGAGGGGCGGCAGGTCGCGGCCATCGCGGGCACCGGCAAGGACCTGGTCAACGAGCCGATGATCAGGCACTGGTGCGAGGTGATGGGGGATACGAACGCGGCGTACCGGGGACCGGACGCGATCGCCCCGCCCACGATGCTCCAGGCCTGGACGATGGGCGGGCTGTCCGGGCACCCGGACCGCTCGGGCGCGTACGACGAGCTGTCCGCGCTGCTCGACGGCGCCGGGTTCACCTCGGTCGTGGCGACCGACTGCGAGCAGGAGTATCTGCGACCGCTGAGGCCGGGCGACCGGATCACCTTCGACTCGGTGATCGAGTCGGTGTCGCCGCGGAAGACGACCAAGCTGGGGACGGGGCATTTCGTCACGACCAGGATGGACATCCGCGCGGACGGCGAGCTCTCGGGGACGCACCGCTTCCGCATCCTCAAGTACGCACCGGCCGCCGCCCCGAAACCCGGGCCCCGGCGGCCGCGCCCGGTGATCAACCGGGACAACGCCGGATTCTGGGAAGGAGTCGCCGAGCACAAGCTGCTGATCCAGCGCTGCGGAGGCTGCGGGACGCTGCGCTTCCCCTGGCTGCCGGGGTGCGGTGCGTGCGGCTCGGCCGAGTGGGACACGGTCGAGGCCGGCGGTGAAGGCGCCGTCTACTCGTATGTGGTGATGCACCACCCGCCGTTCCCCGCTTTCACTGCATCTGATCATGCCGCTGACGCGGCGGGTCCCTACGCGGTGGGGCTGATCGAGCTGGCCGAGGGCGTGCGGATGGTCAGCAACGTGGTCGGGGTGCCCTACGACAAGGTCCACATCGGGATGCCGGTGCGGCTGGAGTTCCTGCGGGTGGACGAGGAGCTGGAGTTGCCGGTGTTCCGGCCCCCGGATGCGCCGGATGCGCCGGATGCGCCGGCGGCACCGGCAGCACCGGATGCGCCGCAATCGCCGACGAAGGGTGTGGGCTGACATGGACTTCACACCCAGGGACGAGCAGGCCGCGGCCCGCGACCTGGCCGCGCGGATCTTCGGGGACCTGTCCACGCACGAGCGGCTTGCCGCCGCAGGGACCGGGACGGACGCCGAGCTGTGGAAGGCGCTGTGCGCCGCCGGGTTGCCCGCGGCTGTGGAGGACGTCGGGCTGCTCGGCCTGGTGCTCATGCTGGAGGAGCAGGGCCGTACGACCGCACAGGTTCCGTTCGCCGTGAGCTGCGTGTATGGGCTGCTCGCGGTGGACCGGCACGGCACGGACGAGCAGCGGGACCGACTCCTGCCCTCCCTCCGGGACGGGACCGCCGTCGCGACCGGGGCGTTCCCGGCCCGCGGCGCGGTACGGGCCGACGGGGACGGCCGCCTGACCGGGGTCGTCACCTGGGTGCCGTGGCTGAGGGACGCCACCCATGTCCTGGTGCCGGACGCGGACCACCGTGTATGGCTGATACGGGCCGCGGACGCGGAGACGACCCCGGTGGAGACCACAGCCCCCTGGGCAGCGGGCCGGCTGGTGCTGGACGGCACCCGGGGCGAGCGGCTCGGCGGCGACGGGGCGTACGGGGCGTACGGGGACGGGGCGTACGGGGACAGGGCGTACGGGGACAAGGCGTACGAGGACGTGCTCGCCGCCGCACGGATCGCCTTCGCCGGGCTCCAGGCGGGCGTGTGCGCGGGCTCGCTCGCCCGGGCCGTCGCGTACACGTCGGTACGGGAGCAGTTCGGCCGCCCCCTCTCCACCAGGCAAGCCGTCCAACTCCGGGCGGCCGATGCGTACATGGACACGGAGGCGATACGGGTCACGGCGTACGAGGCGGCGTGGCGGTACGACGAGGGGCTGCCGTGCGCCACGCATGCGCTGACCGCCGGCTGGTGGGCCTCCGAGGCGGGCAAGCGGGTCGTCCACACCGGCCAGCATCTGCACGGTGGCCTCGGCGCCGACCTCGATCATCCGGTCCACCGGCATTTCCTGTGGGGCCGCCAGCTCGACGCGTATCCGGGCTGCGGCAGTGAAGTCCTGGCAGAGCTGGGCGACTTGATCGCATTCACCGCGACGGAGGAGGGATCCGTGTCATGAAGGCCGGTGACGAGCTGCCCCCGCTCACCATCCCCATCACCCGCACCCTGATCGTTGCGGGAGCCATCGCCTCCCGGGACTACCAGGACGTGCACCACGACGCGGAGCTCGCGAAGGAGAAGGGCTCCCCGGACATCTTCATGAACATCCTCACCACCAACGGCCTGGTGGGACGGTTCATCACGGACCACTTCGGGCCGAAGGCCGTGCTCCGCAAGGTCGCGATACGGCTCGGCGCGCCCAACCATCCGGGCGACACGATGACGTTGACCGGCACGGTCACCGAGGTGGACAGGGACACGGCCCAGGTGCGGGTCCTCGGGGCGAACGGCATCGGGTACCACGTCACAGGCACGGTGACCGTGACGGTTCCCGGGCGGGCCGCCGGATCGGAGGCGGGATCATGAGCGTGCGCAGGGCGGACTCGCTCGGCGGGCGGGCGGCGGTCGTCGGCATCGGGGCGACCGAGTTCTCCAAGGACTCCGGGCGCAGCGAACTCACGCTGGCCGTCGAAGCGGTCCGGGCTGCCCTCGACGACGCCGGGCTCTCCCCCGCCGACGTCGACGGCCTGGTCACCTTCACCATGGACACCAGCCCCGAGATCACCGTCGCCCAGGCGGCCGGCATGGGCGAGCTGTCGTTCTTCTCCCGGATCCACTACGGCGGCGGGGCGGCGTGCGCCACCGTCCAGCAGGCCGCTCTCGCCGTCGCCACGGGCATCGCCGAAGTCGTCGTCTGCTACCGGGCGTTCAACGAGCGGTCGGGCCGGAGGTTCGGCTCCGGGGTGCAGCAGCGGGAGCCGTCGGCCGAGGGCACGGCGCTCGGGTGGAACCTCCCGTTCGGACTGCTCACGCCCGCCTCCTGGGTGGCCATGACCGCCCAGCGCTATCTGCACACGTACGGACTGACCCCGGAGGCGTTCGGTCACGTCGCCGTGGCCGACCGCCGCCATGCCGCCCGGAACCCCGCGGCGTACTTCCACGGGAAGCCGATCACCCTCGCGGATCACGCCGCATCCCGGTGGATCGTCGAGCCGCTGCGGCTCCTGGACTGCTGCCAGGAGACGGACGGCGGCCAGGCGGTCGTGGTGACGTCGGTCGAGCGCGCCAGGGACCTGCCGCATCCACCCGCGGTGATCGTCGCCGCGGCGCAGGGCGCGGGTCGGGCGCAGGAGCAGATGACCAGCTACTACCGCGACGAGCTCACCGGGCTGCCCGAGATGGGCGTCGTCGCCCGCCAGCTCTGGCGCACCTCCGGGCTCGGCCCCGGCGACATCGATGTGGGCATCCTGTACGACCACTTCACGCCGTTCGTGCTGATGCAGCTGGAGGAGTTCGGTTTCTGCAAGCCGGGTGAGGCGGCCGATTTCGTGGCCGCGGACGCCCTGCCTTTCAACACCCACGGAGGCCAGCTGGGAGAGGCGTATCTGCACGGGATGAACGGCATCGCCGAAGCGGTCCGGCAGTTGCGCGGTACGTCGGTGAACCAGATAGCCGGCGCGGCGACGACCCTGGTCACGGCCGGCACGGGAGTCCCGACCTCCGGGCTCCTCCTGGGGGCGGACGGCTGAGACCGCCCTGCTCGGCGCGGGTGCGGGCAGTCCGGCAGGGTGGGGCACCCCGATCGGCGGGCGCCGCGACCCCTACGCGAGGCCCGTCGCCCTCCACCTTCAGGAGGTGGGAAATTCACCACCCCTACAACCTGAGGCGGACCCCCTTTCGGGACCTGGGGCCGATCCCGTCGGGCAGGGGCCGCTCCTAGCGTGGAGCCATGACCACGCCAGTCTGCGCGACCGCTTCCAGGGCCGCATCGCCGAAGCCCTCCTACCCGTCGTACCCGTCGTTCTCGTCGTACGTACGGGCGCGGGGGCCCGTGCTGCTGCGTACCGCCCGGTCCCTCACGGCCAACCCGTGCGACGCCGAGGATCTGCTGCAGACCGCGCTCACCAAGACGTATGTCGCCTGGGAGCGCATCGAGGACCACCGGGCGCTCGACGGCTATGTCCGCCGTGCGCTGCTCAACACGCGGACGTCGCAGTGGCGGAAGCGGAAGGTGGACGAGTTCGCGTGCGAGGAGCTGCCCGAGCCGTCGGGGGTGCCGTCGCCGGACCCGGCCGAGCAGCAGGTGCTGCACGACGCGATGTGGCGTGCCGTCATGAAGCTCCCGGACCGGCAGCGGGCCATGGTCGTGCTGCGGTACTACGAGGACCTCAGCGAGGCCCAGACCGCCGAGGTGCTCGGAGTCTCCGTCGGCACGGTCAAGAGCGCGGTCTCGCGGGCGCTCGGCAAGCTCCGCGAGGACCCGGAGCTCTCCCCGGTCCGCTGACACGCGTGACCACGGCCACGCGGCGGCGCCGGCCGAGGCCCGGTGCTGCCCTGGTGCCGCCCGTCAGATGGCACCGAAGCAAGATTTCGGCCTGGTTTCGTACCCGGGGGTAGTGACATACCGCGTGGTATGTGCGCAGAATCTGCACACCCTTACTGCCGCGCGCCCACCGGGAGGACGCCGTGCTGAGCACCATGCAGGACGTACCACTGACCGTGACCCGCATCCTGAAGCACGGGATGACGATCCACGGCACCTCACAGGTCACCACATGGACCGGGGAGAGCGAGCCGCAGCGCCGCAGCTATCGCGAGATCGGTGAGCGCGCTGCCCAGCTGGCGCATGCCCTGCACGACGACCTCGGAGTCGACGGCGACCAGCGCGTCGCGACGCTGATGTGGAACAACGCCGAGCACGTCGAGGCGTACTTCGCGATCCCCTGCATGGGCGCCGTCCTGCACACGCTCAATCTGCGACTCCCCGCCGAGCAGCTGGTCTTCATCGTCAACCACGCCGCCGACCGCGTCGTCATCGTCAACGGCTCCCTCCTGCCGCTGCTCGCCCCGCTGCTCCCGCAGCTGCCGACGGTCGAGCACATCGTGGTCTCGGGCCCGGGCGACCGCTCGGTGCTGGCGGGGGCGCAGGCGCAGGTCCACGAGTACGAGGAGCTGATCGCCGGGAAGCCGACCGGCTACGACTGGCCGGAGCTGGACGAGCGCACGGCCGCGGCCATGTGCTACACCTCCGGCACCACCGGCGACCCCAAGGGCGTCGTCTACTCCCACCGCTCCATCTACCTGCACTCCATGCAGGTCAACATGTCGCAGTCGATGGGCCTCACGGACGCGGACACCAGCCTCGTCGTGGTCCCGCAGTTCCACGTCAACGCCTGGGGACTGCCCCACGCCACCCTGATGACCGGCGTGAACATGCTCATGCCCGACCGCTTCCTCCAGCCCGCACCGCTCGCCGAGATGATCGAGACCGAGCGCCCGACCCACGCGGCAGCCGTCCCCACCATCTGGCAGGGCCTGCTCGCCGAGCTGTCGGCGAAGCCGCGCGACGTCAGCTCCCTCACCCAGGTCACCATCGGCGGCTCGGCCTGCCCGCCCTCCCTGATGGAGGCGTTCGACAGCCTGGGCATGCGCGTCTGCCACGCCTGGGGCATGACCGAGACGTCCCCGCTCGGCACGATCGCCCGCCCGCCGGCGCACGCGGTCGGCACGGAGGCGGAGCTCGGCTACCGCCTCACCCAGGGCCGCTTCCCGGCCGGCGTCGAGGCCCGGCTGCGCGGCCCCGCTGGCGAGTTCCTGCCGTGGGACGGCGAGTCGGCAGGTGAGCTGGAAGTGCGCGGACCGTGGATCGCGGGGGCGTACTACGGCGGTGCGGCGGGCGGCGACCTCAAGCCGGAGGACAAGTTCAGCGACGACGGCTGGCTCAAGACCGGCGACGTCGGCGTCATCAGCTCCGAGGGCTTCCTCACCCTCACCGACCGCGCCAAGGACGTCATCAAGTCCGGCGGCGAGTGGATCTCCTCCGTCGAGCTGGAGAACGCACTGATGGCACACCCCGACATCGCGGAGGCAGCAGTCGTCGCCGTTCCGGACGCGAAGTGGGGAGAGCGCCCGCTGGCCGCAGTCGTCCTCAAGGACGGCGCGACCGCGGACTACGCGTCGCTGAAGGACTTCCTCGCTGAGAAGATCGCGAAGTGGCAGCTGCCGGAGCGCTGGACGATCATCCCGACGGTGCCGAAGACGAGCGTCGGGAAGTTCGACAAAAAGGTGATCCGCAGGCAGTACGCGGACGGCCAACTGGACGTCACGGAACTGCGGTAGGCGGGTAGGCGCACAGACGGACACGCCGACAGCCAGTAGGCAGGGGCGGAACGGCTCGGGGCCCGGCGCGCAGGATGCGCACCGGGCCCCGAGTCCGTTCTGGCTCGGCCTAGTTGGCCTAGTTGGTGCCGATCTTCGCGAGCAGGTCGACGATCCGGCCCTGCACTTCGGGGCTCGTGGAGCGCTCCGCCAGGAACAGGACCGTCTCGCCCGAGGAGAGCTTGGGCAGTTCGGCCTGATCGAGGCCGGCCGAGGTGTAGACGACGAGCGGGGTGCGGTTCAACTGGCCGTTCGCACGCAGCCAGTCGATGATCCCGGCGCGCCGGCGACGTACCTGCATCAGGTCCATCACGACCAGGTTCGGCCGCATCTGCTGGGCGAGCGAGACCGCGTCCGCGTCGGCCCCGGCCCGCGCGACCTGCATTCCGCGCCGCTCCAGCGTCGCCGTCAGCGCGGTCGCGATGTCGTCGTGCTCCTCGATGAGCAGTACGCGGGACGGGTGCTGCTCGCTGTCGCGCGGCGCCAGCGCCTTGAGGAGCACGGCGGGGTCGGCTCCGTACGCCGCCTCGCGCGTCGCCTGCCCCAGACCGGCCGCGAGCAGCACCGGCACCTCGGCCGCGACCGCCGCCTGGCGGAGCGACTGAAGCGCCGTACGCGTGATCGGCCCGGTCAGCGGGTCGACGAACAGCGCCGCGGGGAACGCGGCGATCTGCGCGTCCACCTCCTCGCGCGAGTGCACGATCACGGGCCGGTAGCCGCGGTCGCTCAGCGCCTGTTGCGTGGCGACGTCCGGCGCGGGCCAGACGAGCAGCCTGCGCGGGTTGTCCAGCGGCTCCGGGGGCAGCTCGTCGTCGACGGGGAGGGGCGCGGGCTGGTTCGCCACCTCGACGGCGCCGCCGGGGCCGTCGAGGGGCTCGGGCCCTTCGGCGCCCTCGTCCGGTGCGCCTATCGCGTACGACCGGCCCTCGGCGGGAGCGGCGGCGAGCCGCTGCTGGGGCTGCGTGGGCTGCGGGTGCGCGAGCTGCGGGTGCGGCCGGGCGGCCGTTTCCGGGAGCGCCCGCTCGCCGCGGCTGTCGCCCTCGGGCGGGGTGGCCAGCTTGCGTCGGCGGCCGGAGGCGAGCGTCTGGTTGTGCCCGAGCGACTGGTTGTGCCCGAGCGACTGGTTCTGCCCGAGTGTCTGGTTCGGGGCGGGTGGTGCCGACTGCTGGAGCGGCGTGGGCGGCTTGGCCTGCCCGGGTGCCAGGGGGTGCTGGGCCTGCCCGGCCTGCTGGGCGAACGGTACGCCCTGGCCGAGCGTGCGCACGCTGAACGACCGGCCCTGCGAAGCGTCCGCGGGCAGCGGCGCCTCCGCGGGCAGCGGTTGCGCGGCGCGCGGCGGCGCGGCCGCGGTCCCCGCGGCGGAGGCCGGAGCCGGCGTGGGGGCAGCGGGCGGCAGCGGTACGGAGCCGGTGTCGCCGCCTTCGTTCCGTGCGGGCGCGGGCGCGGGCGCGGGCGAGGGCGCGGGGGCATCGGCGAGCGCAGCCAGGCCCTGCCCGGAGGTCCCGCTCTCCGCCCACTCCTGCCCCGGCGCCACCTCCGGACGTCCGCGGCGCCGCCCGGTCGACACGGGATGCGGCTGCGGCGGGGTGTGATCGGTGCCCGGCTCGGTGTGTACGGCGTCGTGGCGGCCCTCGTCGCCCTGAGCGGCCGCGGGCGCCGCGGGCGCGGCGGGCGCGGCGACGCGATCGGCGTCGGCGGGCGGCAGCGCGAACGCGACACGCACCTCCTCCGCCTCATCGCTCACGGCCCGCTCCTGCGTAAGGTCCTGGGCCCCGGCGAGTGCCCGTCGCGCGCGCCGCCCCCCGGGCTGCGCCACAACGGCCCCGGCTCCGGCGGGCTCGAGCGCCGAGGCGCCGGTGCCCTGCGGATCGGCGTGCGCCGTGGCGGCAGCGCCATGGGGACTGTTCTGAGGGTCGCCCTGCCCGGGCACGGGCCAGCCGGGTGCAGCGCCACCCGTCCCGGCAGCCGGCCAGCCTGCGGGGGACGCCGCTCCCGGCCCCTGGACCGCGGGCGCGGACGGGCTCACGGGAGCCGACAGCTCCGGAGCCCCCGACGGCAGGGCGGGCATGGCCGCCGCGGCACGGCGGGCACGGCGGCCCGTGGGCTGCGGGGCGGCCGCCGCATCGGGTCCCACTCCCTGGGGCGGAACCGTGTCGCCGAGCTGCGGTCGTCCGGCACCGGCCGCGCCCTCCGCGGCGGTGACCACGGCGCCTTCGGCCGCGAGCGCCGGCGCAGGCACAGGAGCGGGCGCGGGCGCGGATGCAGCAGCGGGCGCGGATGCAGGTGCGGAAGCGGATGCGGATACAGGTGTCGGGTCCGCGGAGGCGCCCACCTCGGCAGGGCTGGGCCGTCCACGCCGCCGACCGGTGCCACCGCCCGTACCGGGCGTGGCGGCGCCCGTACCGCCCGCGCCGCCCCCCGTACCGTTCTCGGACACGGGACTCTCCAGGAACGCGTCCGTGGAAGCCCGCCGCGCGCGCCGCCGCCCGCCGCCGCCCGCCGACTGGGCAGGCAGTACCGGCGCAGCCTCCGACGCATCGGCGGCCGGCGTCTCGGCGGGCGGGGGCGTCACCATTCCCGCGCCCTCGCCGAGCGGCACCTCCAGCACGTACGCGCTGCCGCTCATCCCCGGCACCTCGTGCGTCTGCAGCACGCCGCCGTGCGCGGTCACGATCCCGCGGACGATCGGCTCGTGCACCGGGTCGCCCCCCGGATACGGGCCGCGTACCTCGATGCGTACGACATCCCCGCGCTGCGCCGCCGCGACCACGATCGTCGAGTCGACGTACCCGCCGCCCGCACCCGCCACGACCCGGGTCTTGCCGGTCGAGTCGACGCCGGCCACGTCCGCGACCAGATGGGCCAGGGCCGTCGCCAGCCGGGCCGCGTCCACCTCGGCCTCGATGGGCGGCGCGTGCACGGCGAACTGCGCGCGTCCCGGTCCGATCAGTTCGACCGCACCGTCGATACCGGCCGCCACGACGCCGTCCAGCAGCACCTTCGCCCGCTGCAGGGACTCCGCGCCCGCGTCGAGCCGCTGGAAGCCGAGCACGTTGTCGACGAGCGTGGTCATCCGGGCGTAGCCGGCGGCCAGGTGGTGCAGGATCTGGTTGGCCTCGGGCCACAGCTGACCGGCCGGGTCGGCCGCCAGCTTGCCGAGCTCGCCGCGCAGCTCCTCCAGCGGCCCGCGCAGCGACTCGCCGAGGACTGCGGTCAGCTGGTCGAGCCGGGACGCGAGCGAGGCCTCCCGCTCGTCCCGCTCCTCTGCGTCCGCCGCGTACCGCTCCGTCCGGTCGGCGAGCTCCGCCGTGTGCTTCTCGGTCAGCTCCGCCAGCTCGGCCGCATGCCGCTCGTCGCGCTCCGCGAGCTCCGCGGCGTGCCGCTCCTTCAGTTCCTCGTAGGGCCGCCGGTCGGTGAACGTCATCACCGCGCCGACGAGCTGCTCGCCGTCCCGTACCGGCGCGGTCGTCAGATCGACCGGCACCTTCTTGCCGTTCTTCGCGTACAGCACCTGCCCGCGCACCCGGTGCTTGCGCCCGGACTTGAGGGTGTCGGCGAGCGGCGACTCGTCGTACGGGAACGGCTCACCGTCCGGCCGCGAGTGCAGGATCAGCGGGTGCAGCTCCTTGCCGCCGAGGTCGCTGGCCCGGAAGCCGAGGATCTGCGCGGCAGCGGGGTTGACGAGCACGACCCGGCCCTCGGTGTCCGTACCGACGACGCCCTCGGCGGCCGCCCGGAGGATCATCTCGGTCTGCCGCTGGGAGCGGGCGAGTTCGGCTTCGGTGTCGACGGTGCCGGAGAGATCGCGTACGACGAGCATGAGGAGCTCGTCGCCGGTGTAGCTGCTGTTGCTGCCGCCGCTGCCGCTGCCACTGCCGCTGCCGTACGAGGCGGAGGCGTAGGCCTCGCGGCCGTCCTCCAGGCTCGCGCTCGTGACCTCGACGGGGAACTCCCCGCCGTCCGTGCGCCGCGCGATCATGCGCGTCGGCTTCGTCCGGCCGCGCTCGTCGGCCGCCTCGGGCCGCCGCATCGATCCCGGGATCAGCTTCGAGTCGAAGGACGGGAGCAGATCGAGCAGTCCTCGCCCCACCAGGGCCGTACCCGGTGTCTCGAACAGCTCCAGGGCGATGGTGTTGGCGTTGACCACCGTGCCGTTGCAGTTGACGAGCACGAGCCCGTCCGGAAGGGCGTCGAGTATGGCTGCGAGGCGAGCAGCGCCTCGGGATGGCCTGCTGCTCACGACGACGCTTCCTCCCTGACATACAGCATCTTGCGGACGGCCGGCCCCATCTTGCCCCTCGGGCCGCGGCCTGTCACTGGAGTGAGTCTAAAGGCAGGGGGTGGGGGTGCGGCGGCGGATGAGGGGGAGCTCTCACCAAGGTTCTGTGTACACGGAGCGGTCCCGTGCCCCCCGGCAGGACCTGTGACCTGGGCGCTGTCGTGAGTGACCGGCGCGCAGGCCGCGGTACGAGGCACTCCGTACGCGGTACGAGGTACTCGGTACGCGGTGATCGGTACTCGGCGCTACGCGGTGATCGTTACGCGTACGCGCCGGACCGGGCGCTAGAACCGGGCGGTCGGCAGGACCGGCTCCAGGGTCTGCCACCGCGCGATCTCGCAGCCGTTGTTGCGGTTGAAGGTGGCGTCGACGGGCTGCCCGCGCCAGGTGCCGGTGACACGGGCCGTCGCGGGGCCGCCGTACATCTGCGTGCACATCGCATCCTGGGCGACGGGCGCGAACGGGTTCTCGCCCTGCCGGCCGAACTCCTCCAGCCGGTCGCAGGCGGCCTGCGCCTCGGGGTGCGTGCCGCCGGCCGGGGCGCAGGTCAGTTCGTACGTGCCGTCCGCCATCGGGTTGCCGGTGCCAGATGTGATCACCGTGAGCCGGTCCTGAGTCTCCTCCGGCTGCAGCAGCGGCAGCGGGAGCGGCCGGAGCACGGACGCGGAAGCGGCCGGGGCGGCGACGGCGAGCGCGGCGACTGATGCCGTGGCGGTCGCGACGGCGGTGAGGGCGAAGCGGCGCAGCATGGGTACTCCTGGAGAGTGAAGGATCGGGGAGCGGTGTCCGCCCCGGCATCTCTAACGCTCCGCACGCCCGCCCGTTGCGCAACCCGGACTGACCCGCCCGGGGGGCAGCGGATCCGGCGGGACGCCCGTCGGCCCGAGAGGCTCTTTGCCCCGGGGCCCGCGCTCCTAGTACCGTGGGGAGCGATTGGTGACACCCCACCCGGCTGTGTCATCATCTGCACGCACCATCCGCGCCCGCGCGGGTGTGCTGGAGGCGTCGCCTAGTCCGGTCTATGGCGCCGCACTGCTAATGCGGTTTGGGTCTTAAAGCCCATCGAGGGTTCAAATCCCTCCGCCTCCGCCCCAACACCGAAGCCCCGGCCCGACGGCCGGGGCTTCGGTCGTTCCCGGCTCCCGGCGGTCGTCCGCAGCGACCGCTCACGAGGTGCGGCCCTCCCCGGTGCCCGCAGCGGCGTGGCCCTCCGGGGGGCTCGCCCCCGCAGCCGTCCCCCCTCGCCCTGACTGCGCCCGCCCGTACCGCCGTACGGGTATTTGTGCAGGTCAGGATGGGTGTGGCTAATGGATTTCGTCTGACGGCGCAGGTCATGTAATGTTGTTCCCGCAACGCCGACCGGGCAGAAAAGCCCGAAACGCCAAGCACTCGTAGCTTAACGGATAGAGCATCTGACTACGGATCAGAAGGTTGCAGGTTCGAATCCTGCCGAGTGCACAGCAGACCAGAGGCCCTGTGGAGCAATCCACAGGGCCTCTGGTTTTTGCCTTGACGGCAGTGTTTGACGGCAACCGCATTCGGGAGCGGATCAGACGGCTACCGGAACACCGTCCGCACCGTCGTCATCGTCCGGGTCGTTGCCGTCACCCCTCAGAGCATCCCCGACGCGATCGAACGCCGAGCGCTGCGAGTCGAGCCGTACGAACGTGTAGATATCCATGGTCACGCGGATCGAGCTGTGGCCGAGGACTTCCATGATCATGCGGGCATCGGCACCCTGTTCGTGGAGGAGCGACGCGCAGGTGTGCCGCAGGTCGTGGAAGCGGACCTTGCGGACGCCGGCTCGCATGCACAGCGCCTCGAAGGAGCGGTTCAGGTTGCGCGGCTCGATCGGGGTCCCGTTCCGCGTGGTGAAGACGAGCCCCTGGCCCGTCCCCTTCCAGTTGTGACCCGCCGCATTCCGGTCGGCGATCTGCTGGGCGCGCTGAGCCCGGAGCGCGGTTACGCACTCGGCAGGCAGGGCCACGCGACGGGCCGAGCGCTGTGTCTTCGGCGCGACGATCAGCAGTTCACCGCCGACCCGCTGAAGGGCCTGCCGGACGGTGAGGACGCCTTCGTGAAGGTCCACATCCGACCAGCGCAGCCCGAGCAGCTCACCACGCCGCAGGCCGATGCGGACCGCCAGCTCGTAAGCGGCCCACAGTCGGTTTTCCCGGGCAGCCGTCAGAAGCTGACGCCCTTCCTTGGCCGTGAGCGGTTCGATCTCGCGCTTCGTTCCCATACTCAGCTCCACGTTCCGGGCCACGTTGCGGGGCAGCTCGTCCTCACGCACCGCGTGCTGGAGAGCGGCACGCAGGATCACCAGGAGGAAGCGCACGGTCCTGTCAGAGGGGAGCTTCTTGCAGCACTTGCCGAGGGCGCAGCAACGCCGCTTGTGCTCCGGCCGCTTCTTGTCCTTGCCCTGCGCGCAGCACTGGCAGGTGGCCGCCGTCTTGGCGAGGAAGGCGCGGATGTCTCGGGCGGTGAGCCGGGTCAGCTTCTTCTTGCCGAACTCCGAGGTGACGTAGTTACGGACGAGGGACTCGTAGTTGACGTAGGTCGTCCGGCGGACCTTGCCCTTGGCGACGTTCGCCAGCCAGTACGCCAAGTACTCGCTCAGCATCATCTTGCTGGTGGCTACCGGGAGACCGCTCAGGGAGTCGGCCTTCAGCTTGGTCAGCTTCTCGTGTGCTTCATCCCAGGTCTTGCCGTAGACGCTGCGCCGCTTGTACGTGCCGTCGGTCGTGAGCACATACGCGCTGCCCTCCCAACGCCCGTCCTTGCGCTGATAGATGGTGCCCTCGTTGTTGGCGTTCTTCTTCGGCTTGGCCATCAGGCAGCTTCCTGTTCGGTGCGGAGGGATATGTAGGCGACCACCGCGGCTTCGCTGATGCGGCGGCAGCGGCCGATCTTGAAGGAGGCGAGTTCGCGTGAGCGGATCAGGTCGTGGACCTTCCAGCGGCTGATGCCGAGACGCTCGGCGACCTGGTCCACGGTGAGCACGGCCGTTGTCATGCAGGCACCAGCCCTTCTTGCTTGAGGCTTTGGGCGTGGGCCATGTCGTGGCGGACTTGGGCGGCGAGGAGTTCTTCGCCGGGGCGGTAGCCACTGCTGAGGTAGGTCCACGAGGAGGCGGTGACGAGGGTGGTGTTCTCGTCGTCGGCGGGATGGCCGACGCGAATGCGGGCGGCTTCGGCTTGGGCGGTACGCCAGGCACGGCGTACGTCGCGGAGCGCGCCGAGGGTGGTGGAGTAGGCGCGGGACTTGCTGGAGAAGTGGCCGCGGAAGCCGAGCATGTGAGCCCACTTCCAGAGCTTGAGGTGGGCGAACTCCGGCAGGTGGCCGAGCGCCCAGGCGGTGCGGATCATCTGCCGGGCGTGCTGCTGTACGCGGAGGTCGGTGAGGGGTTCGGCTTGGCCGGTGCCGTCGCAGTCGGCGCAGAGGTCGCGGAAGCCGTCGGGGCCGCGTACGTAGCCCCGTCCGGTGCAGGGGCGACACATGAGGGTGCGGTCAACGGTGCCCGCGCCTTCGGCATTCTTGGTGGCGTACTTGGCGACGTATCCGGCGACTTTGGCGTCGGTGAGTTCGCCGTCGCCCAGGGCGGAGATCTGGTCGACCTTGAAGCGGTCGCCCCACTTGATCACGCGCTCGCCGATGGCGTCGGACTCGATGGTGAGCCGGGCACGCTCGACGGCCAGGCCCGCGGCGACGTGGAGGGCGTCGAAGGTGGCCCATGGTGGGGGCGGGGTGGTGTGGCCGTCGGGTCCGTCGAAGCGGATCACCGCGTGGAAGTGGACCATGCCGCGCTTCTGATACTCGGCGACCTTGGCGAAGGAGACGCGCAGGGCTGCGTTCAGCGCCTTCTGCGTCATGCCGAGGTGCTCGGCGAGGGCGCGGCGCAGGTAGGTGGTGAAGCGTGCCCACAGCTGCCCGGCGTGGGCGTTCCACAACACGGCGCCGGTGTAGTCGTAGGTGGCCGGGTCCAGCGGGGTGCCCAACACTGGGTCGTCCTCGGTGTGGTGGGTGCCGCAGGCGCAGGGGCGGGGCTTGCCCGCGCTGTCGGTCTTGCGGTTGTGGACGGGGCCGAAGGAGGGGGCCGTGAGGGTGACGAAGGCGCGGGGGTGGTCGCGGACGGTTTCGGCGACGCTCTTTCCGCCGGACAGTCCGGCCTTGATGAGGTGGTAGGTGTCGGCGGCGTACACCCGTGAGCAGGCGGGGCAGCGGGAGGAGCGGCGGTTGCCGCAGGTGGTCAGCAGCCGTCCGGAGGGTTCGTCTTCGGAGCGGTAGGAGCGGACCACTTGCTTGGTGGTCTGGTCGGTGGTGACCGTCCAGCCGTGCAGGTTGACGGGGCTGGTGCAGCCGCGCAGGTTGCGGACCTGTTCGGTCACGCGGTCGAAGTCGTCGGTGTTGGCCAGTTCGATCAGGTCCCGCAGGCCGGGGCTGATCACGTGGCGCAGGTCGAGGGGGCGGCGCATGAGTGGCGTGGTCTCCTTCCTGGCGCGAGGGTGGGGCCTGCGGGCAGCAGCGATTCAGTGCGCTCGGGCTGCTGTCCGCAGGCATGACAGGTCGCGCCCAGGGGGTGGGCGGGCGGGATGTGCCGGGAGGCCGGCGGAGGAGTGCGGCCCTACAGGGCGGCGTGAAGGGCGGTAGCCATCGGCAGGCCGATACCGAGCCGCATCTTGAGCTGAGCCGCGGTGATGGGTTCGCCGTGTTCTGCGTGGTGGGATGCGGCGATGGAGCGTGCTTCGGACAGCAGCGGCTCAGGCACCGCGACCGCAGGCGCCGCCGGGGCCTTAATCGGAGCGGCCGGGGCGGGGGTGGGTTCGGCAGGCGCGGCCGGTTCCGGGTCGGGCTCGATGGCTTCCGTCGAGGCGGGAGCCGGGTTGGTGGTGCGGGTGTGGAAGGCCCGCAGGAGCTGGGGGCCGACGGTGCCCCAGCCGAGGAGGAGCAGCGGGGCCACAGCGTCCACGGCGGCGCGGCCGTAGTGCCTGGCGGCGATCGGTTCGGCGACGTTGAGGGCCAGGGTGAGCAGGCCGGAGAAGTGCATGAGACGGGTTGCCGCCTTCATGTCGTCGGCGGGCAGGCCGCGCAGGGACAGGTAGCGCAGGGCGACCAGGAGGCCGACCACCGACAGGTCCACCATCGGTGCAATGAGCGGGGCGATCGGCTCCGGGACGCCCAGGCGCAGGGCGAGGGCCCACACGTTGCCGAAGGAGAAGACGAACGCCAGCGCGGCGATGACGATCATCACGGCGGTGATGGTGCGCTGCGTGATCCGGTCCTCAGTCATTGGGTGTTCACCTCCTCTCCGTTTGCGTCGTGACCGGCTGAGGTCGGACGATCAGGCGGCGTTGGGCTTGGTCAGGTCCACGTCCGTGTCCCCCATGCGGGGGCCGAGGAAGCGTTCCAGGAGCGTGTAGGGGTCGGCGGTCAGGTGGGCGGTGTGATCAGCGACGTGTGCCGCGTCCGCGTCTGGCACGTAGGGGGTGCGGATGCGGGTGAATCCGGGCTGCGACTGGTGGCTCATCGTGGCGACGCCGACATAGGCCGGGTCCTGGAGGTTGACCGGGTTGGCGTCGGGCCACTCGCGGATCTCTTCACCGAGAGCGGCAACGGCGGCTTCGGCGGTCTTCTGCGCGAAGGACAGGCCGACGGGGCACACGTCCCGGATGAACGTGGGGATGGCGTCACCGGTGGACTTCTGCGTGGCGAGGATGACGAGCATCCCCACGCTGCGGCCCTTCTTCACCAGGTCTTCCACCAGGCGCGCGTTCTCCGCCGCGAGCGCGGCAAGCTTCTTCGTCTTGGGGTCGGAGCCCTTGTGGTCGCGGAAGTAGGTGTGTGCCTCGTCGATGATCAGCACGACCAGCGGCCAGTCCTCGGACGGGCCGACGTCCCACATGCTCTTGACCCCGAGGATCTTGCGGACCCAGGCCGAGCGCACCCGCCGCAGCTCCACCAGCCGCATAAACAGCCTGTTGGCTTCCTCCAGGTCGTCACCGACGAAGGCGAACATCCGCCGCACCCAGTCGGCATAGTCCCCTTCGTGTGCGGCGGACACCTTGCCGTCCGCGCACGCGAACTGCACGGTGGGCGAGGGTGCCCAGTCGGACAGAAGCCGGTTGATCAGGCTGGTCTTGCCGTAGCCGGGCAGACCGGCGACGGTCACGCCGGGCACCTGCGTGAGATACACAGACACGGGACGGGCGTACTCATCCAGCCCGAGGTCCCACCGGGCCGTCTCCTCGGGCGCCATGATCGAAGGACGGTGTTCCGTAGGGAACTTGAGCGGATCAAGCCGCACACCGCGGATCACGACCTGTCCGGGCTTTTCCTGCGTGACCGCGACCCGTGTGCAGCCCCAGGCGTCCGCCAGGTGAGGGGCCGCCTTCTGGTACTGCTCCAGGCCCACCCCGGGCAGGCAGTTCGCCCGCGCGATCACCCCGTACATGTCGTGGTCCACGTTGAGAGCCGGGACCAGGACGCGGGGCTTGATCGGCTTGCCGTCCGTGTTCGACAGCGACGCCATCACGGTCGGTGTCTTGTCCGTTGCCGACAGCTTCAGCATCGGCGCCAGCCGCTTCCATCCCCGCCTGATACGTACGGCCTGCCGGATCGACTGCCGCGTCATGGCATCGGCACGCAGGTAGCGCACTATCCACCACACCGCCCACCCAGCGAGCACGGCGACCATCACGACCGCCACCAGGGGCCCGTAGCGGAAGGCCCCTTCCACCGTGTCGTTCCATTCCCTCACGTGTCGTTCTCCTTGCTGTGGTCGTAGAGGAAGGCCGCAAGGGCCGTTTCGAGAGCCGCCCAGTCCTGGAGTGCGGCGAAGCGGGGGCAGCGGTAGCCGACGAGCACGGCCGCCACCGAGTGGACGAGCCATTCGGTGAACCGGGGGTCCGGCCCGGCGTGAGTCAGCGGGCAGCTGCGCTCAGCGCCGAACCGGAAGTCGGTGTCGCTCACGCCGCCTTCTTGGGCGTCTCCGCCATAGCGGCCGGGGTGACCAGCTTCAGAGCCGTGGCTCGGTAGGCGATGCCGTCGGAGAGCTGGCCGTTGAAGATCCGCGCCCACGGGGTGGCGAACAGGTCCACCGGCATCACCGGCACGCCGGGCTTGAGGCCGTTCGGGAGGCCGGTTTCCGGCACGGTGATCTTCATTGCCTCAGCGCGGTCCTCCTCCATGAAGAACAGCGTGATCGTGTAGAGCTTTGCGTTCGTCTCACGGTCCAGCGCGAACTGCGTCTTGTCCTGGTCCGCGTACTTCGGCACCGGCAGGGTGCCGACCATGAACGACGCGGTCGGGAGCATGCCAACACGGATACGAGCCATGGGTGTTACGTCCCTTCGGTTGCGCTCCGCCGGTGTGGCGTAGCGAGATCCATTGAACATAGCTGACCTAGCACTGTCAAGTGACGGCGGTGAACTAGGCGACAGCAGAGATAGCGCTGCTATGTCAGCGGGGTGTGCTAGGGCTGCTAAGAATCGTTACTCTGGAGCGCATGAGCCCAGCGCCAGAGAGCAAGCAGGACCGCCGGCCGCCGTATCAGCACGCAGCCGACGAGCTTCGGCGCGACATCCTCAAGGGCCGGATCAAGCCCGGTGAACAGATGCCGTCGATCCGCGAACTACAGGAACGCTTCGGTGTCGCCAACATGACCGCGCGAAGCGCGCTCAATGTCCTTCGTGACGAGGGCTTGATCTACACGATCCACGGCCGGGGCAGTTTCGTCGCCGACCACGACGCGACCGGAGAATTCGGCGTCGACTACACCCCGCCAGCCTGGTACCTCGCCAACACGTCGGCCGAAGTGGACGAGGCAGGGGAGGGGGAGCCGGACAGCCCGAAGGCCGCCAGACCCTCCCTCGCCGACATGCTCGCCGAACTGCGCGACGCGATCCGGACCCTCAGCGCCGAGCATCAGGAGCTGCGCCGGGAAGTCGAGGCGCTGAAGGCTCAACAGTCCGACCGTCATTCCTGAGCCTGGTGACTTCTTCGCGCATCTGCCGTGTTTCACGGCTCAGCCTGGCGACCATCGTCGTCATTTCCCGGACCAGTTCGGTCACTTCGACCGCCTCCCGGATGTGAATGCTGATCAGCTCGCTTTCCCGGTTGGTTATCTGTTCGGTCATGTCTCCCCGTTCACTGCTGCGCTGTTGTCGCGTCTTGCACCAAACCAACCGGACAGGGCTTGCCTGAAGGCTTGCCCAGCGGTTGCCCACGGATGGATCGAGGCTTGCCCGCGGCGATGGGCAAGCCCATGCCGTCGCCCCGCATCCACACCTACCGGAGTGCCGGCCGGGCCAGCAGGCATCCCGACCACCCCTCCCGCCAGGCGGGCAAGAATCTCTATTCGCGTCCCGCAGTGCGGGCCCGGGTCTTTCCGTCACACTCACGCCGCCTCTCCTTTCATCGCCTGGCGGTGGCACAAGGGTCCGGAGAATCGCCGGTTTGGCTAACCGGCACTTCGCCGCTATGTTGTGCGCCCTTCGTCTTTGGGGGCGCGCCTATAGAGGTATGAGGAGCGGCGTCCGTGTGACCCTCCCTTCCTGTGATCCACGCCACCTCCTGTCCTGTGGTCTGGATGTGCAGCGGCCAAGAACAGCCGGTCACTTGCTATAGGTGCGAGGAACCGGAGCGGTGTGACAGTCGGCGCCGAGAAATTCAGTCCAGCACTCACCACTCACCGAATCGGTCACCATGACCGGGCCCCCGAGGTCACGAAACGATCCCGGCAAGCTTGGTGAGTTCCACGTCCGCCGACCGACACGTCACCAGGGCAGCACCGACCCCCGACCACAACCCCGACCATCAACCCCCTCCAAAGATCACGGAACGATAACCGCGAGGCTGATGTGCTCCCCGTCAGGCCCGACCACGGCATCTTCAGGTCCCGAGCCTGTGGATAGTTTTCGCGGAACGTCGGAACGAACCCACCCATAGTGCCCAAAGCGCGGCATAGCGGCATGTGAACCGTGGAACGAGTGAGGAGTCGAGGGGCAGCGCATGCCGCATGACCGGCCAAGGCCCATGCGCGCCGGAGCTGTTCAGAGTTTCTTTACTGGATCAAGGCGGCCCGCCTACGGCAGTCCGCGCGCGCTGGCGGCCATGGGCCGCCGCCGCTCCTTGTCTCCGCCACCGCTCCGGCGGCCCCTACCCGCTCAGCGCGCAAGAACGGCCAAGGCGGACAGCTGGATCAGGAAGCAACCCGACCAGTCCGAGCACCAGGGCCAGGCCGACACCGACCAAGCAAGACCCCGCCATCCGACCGGCCCACGCTCCGCAGTCGATGGAACTCAAAGCCGCAGGCAGGCCGATGCTCCAGGCATCTGCGTCGCCAACGCTCAGGCCGGAGGAGGGCCGAGGGCCGTGACGAGTGGAGGAAGCGTGGCTGAGGCCAGCGGGGGGTTGCTGGAAACACACGTGACGGGTGCTCGCTCGGCACACCCGCCGTCGTGGCTGACTTTCGGTGGCTCAGGTCAGGACGGGGATTCGGGCGACCAGACTGCAACAGCGGCCCCTGCAACTCGGTAACGGGCAAGGGGGGTTGCAGCCGCACCCGCGTATGAGCACGCCGACCGCCCCGGTTCCCATCGGCACCGGGGTCCTGACCAGGGATTCCAAAAACCGGACCACCCCGGATCGCTGTCCAGGCTGCGGGGTGGTCCGGTCTCGTGTTGGCGCCCGCCGCTCTCGGCACGGTCGGCGGGCGCAAGGGAGCCATACCGCCCTCTTGGGGGACAAAGGCGATAGGGCGGGCTACTGGGGCAGCAGCTCGACTTCGATGGCGAGTGCGCCGAGCGCTTCCTTCTCCGCCGGGTAGATCTCGCGGATGTTGGCGAGCTGCTGCTCTCGGGAGGAGGCCGGGTTGACGTTCGCCGGGCCCTCCCCGTCGAGTAGTTCCTCGAACGTCTTGTACTCCGTGACCCGCTTCACCAGGACGTCACAGCTCTCGTCCGTGCCCTTGATGCAGAAGCGGATGACGTCGCCGGAAGCCAGGTCTCCGAGGTGGGGATATTTCACCCGCACCTCGATCGTCTTCTGGCCGGCGGCGACAAGGTCGAAGTACCGGCGGTAGAGGTTCAGTTCGCGGAAGCGCGTGGCGGCAGATTCCGTCATCGGGCGGGAACGCTCCTAGCTGTTGCGGTGGCCATGAGTCGGCCGAGTTCACCGGCCGAGTACGAGCGGAAGAAGTGGCGTGGATTGGCGAGTAACACTTCGGTCAGACCAAGCAGGCGGTCGACGTACTCAGTCAACGAGCCGGGCCACTCTCGGGTGTCGAGCATCCACGGGGCGGCACCGTCGGGCAAGGGCGCGCGTCCTTCACGGATGAGGGACTTGGACAGCTTCGCTCCCGTGTCCGTGACCACCTGGGGGCAAAACATCCGCGCGGGCAACTGTCCGCGGGTGAGGCCGACGGCTTGCAGCGCGCCGTCCACAAGGATGCAGCCGGGCATCCAGTCGCTGCCCTTGACCATGACGTACAGCGTACCGACTGCCCCACTGATCGCCACCTCTTTGACCAGGTTCCGGTAGAGGGTGGCCAGGTCCAGGTATCCGCCGTTCGTGGGCTCGATGACGACCTCGTACGGGCCATGGTGCAGGCACACGGCCGAGATGGTTGCTCGCTCGAAGCCGTCGTCACGTACACGGGTGCGTTCGGCGTGTTTCTCGGCCCACCCACAGCCGGGACGCGGGCAGGGGACGCGGACATGCGGAACGCCGGTCGACGGGGACAGGTGCCAGCGGGCAGCGTCCAAGCGAGGCAGCACCCGCAGCCAGGTACGCCGGAAGTGCTGGACCGCTTGCTGCTGGGTGTACGTCTCGACTGAGTAGGGCACCTTCAGCCGTTCGGACAGTGCGGCGAACAGCGGCCGGTACAGCTTGTCGACCTGTTCGGCGATGCCGTCCGCGCCGAGAGCTTGAGCGTAGGCCCGCTGGTAGCGGTGACCGGACTCCTTGTCGGTGACGACGGCGTACGGGGCGTTGTCGAGGGCACCGAACTGCACTGCGGCCGGGACTCCGAACCGGTCTCGGACGCGGGACGCGGTGGCGAACGTGAGCGACTGCACCAGGGACGTGCCGATGTGCGGTGCTCCGTTGATCTGCGTTCCCACCACGAACACGATCCGCTCCGGCTCCGCGTTGACGATGTGCGGCCTGATCAGGTCCTCAGCTCTCGTGAGCGCGTTGGCGAGCACGGTGTTCGGCGATATGGGATAAGTGGTCACCGCGACTTCCCCTCGGTAGATGGTCAGGACGCGCCGCACGAGGCGGCGTGTGTACGTGCAGCGGTGGAGCTCCGGTCGGGTGGTGCACCCGCCCCCGCGCCGGGGGAAACCAGGAAAGGACGCGGGGGCGGGAGTCATCGGATGGGGCGCCGCGCACGAGGTCTCCTGTGGCGGCCCGCCCCCACCGGGGAGTGGGGGGAGTACCGGATGGGGACGGGGGCTTGTGGGGGGACCGGGCGTCGTGTGGGCAGCGGATTCGCTCGGAGGCAGTACCGGGCGTCGTAGTCCGTCACGATGAACACGAAGGCCCGGCCTGCGGCGAGTGCGCGTAGCGCGTGCTCGTACGCCTGGTCACTACTGGCCCATTCACGTAGCTCGGCATCAGGGCGAGGCATCACCGGCCCCGTGATGGCGAGCGGCGCTTCGCTGAGGAATTCGGCAGCGGGGTCCGGCGACAGTAGCCCGGCGAGGTGGAGTGCTTCGGCGCGTAGCCAGCGGGCGGCGAGACGGGGGGACCGGCCACGGTAGGCGGCGAGTAGGACTTCGCGCGTGCCGATGATGCCGTGAGCGGTCGCCTCACAGCGGAAGGCGACGGGCGACCGCATCGGGGCGCGTGCAGAGGCCGGCGGAGCGAGAGTCAGCACGGCCGGGGTCACCGGCGGTGCTCCTGAGCCGATTCGCGCGTCTCGATGAGCCGACCGAGCTGGGCGTAGTACACCTCGACCTGCGCCGGGGTGAGTACGAGCATGGTCTCGCAGGAGCCGCCGTCCTCGTAGTGCACCGTGACGGGCACTGCGGCCTGCTTTGCGCGGTGGTCGTAGACGGCATCCCGTTTCATGGGTGTGACGTGCGTGACCGGGACGGGCACGGGGCGCAGGGTGCTTCCGTCGTTCCGGGCCCGCCAGTCGTCACCACCGCCAGGCGGGCGCAAGTGGTACGACGCTGATGTGTCACTCGGCAGGGCGACGACTACCCCGATCATCCCGCCCTTCGCGAGGTCTAGCGCGAGGTCGCCAAGGCGGGGATGAAACGGGGTGCCCGGTGTTAACTCATAGCCCCGTAACGGGAGTTGCTCCGAGATCTGTTTGGCCATGCCCCGAAGCTAGGAACGTCTCCGGGGCTCAATATGAACCGCAGGAATACGGCCCTCATCCGTCGAGGTGGAAGCGGTCTGACATGCGGCGCAGCTTCTCGCGGGTGCTCGCGCGTTCGGCGTACACGATGCTGCGCAGGGTTGACCGCGCGATGGGGTGATTGCGGACGAGCTGAGGGGCGATGCTCTCGGCCTTCTCCAGTTCCTTCAGCGCCTTGTCACGGTTTCCGTCCCACAGCCAGGCGCGAGCCAGGTCCATGTGGTGGTGGCCCTGACGGGAGTTGGGAAGCGACTCGATCAGCTCCCTACTCGTGCGTCGGTCTATCGACAGAGCCTCGCGCTGCTCATGCATCTCCAGGGCGACGCTGATCGCGTGGATCTGCACGTTGCCCGCCGAGAAGGTCAGACTGTGACGGTCGTAGACCGGAGGGCCGACGGCATCCGTCATCCGCTTGGCTGCACCCCGCGCGTGCTTGATCCGGTCCTTCGCTTCGGCCTTGCGCCCGCCCCGTGCAGCCGAGACAGCCGCGCGCAGTTGCAGCGTTCCCCACGCCCGCAGGGCCAGCGGCTCACCCCGGTCGTAGTCCTGCTGCACACTGCGCATCGCCTTATCCGACAGGGCAATGGCGTCATCCCAGTCCGCTGTGGCCCACATGTCCCAGACGCGCATCCAGTCGGCGACAGCAGGCAGCACCGGGTCGCTTGACAGGCGTGCGGACCATGCAGCTCGTTCGCATGCCATGGCGACCAATTCAGGGTGGCCAAGGGCGTGGGCGGCAGTGTGAGCGAACTTGCAGCACACCGCGTAGATCGCGTACGCCTCTTCCTGCTCGTGGCCCGAAGCGACTTCGGCCAGGGCGCGTGTCTCACGGAACAGGTCGGGAAGCACCTGCATGATCGCCACGTTCGCAGCAGCATCGCGGAGGCGGTGCAGTCGGGTGGTTTCCTGCCACAGCTGACCGGCTGGGCGCGGAGTTCCGTCGAAGACGGGAGCGAGGTCGTATCGGCGCAGCTCCCGCATGATCGCTGCGGCGGAGACCTGCCACTGATTCTCGGCCGGAGAGCTGTTGTACGGCCGCCCGATCAGGTCGTTCGGGTGTACGTGCAATTCCGAGGCGAGCAGGTTGAGCAGGCCGACGCGGTCGAGTTCGATGTGGCCGCGTTCCATCTTGGATACCCAGCCCTGAGTCTTGCCCAGGGCGGCAGCGAGGTCGGCTTGCGTCATACCGAGGCGCAGTCGTGCGCGGCGTGCGCGACGGCCAATCTCTTCGGCTTCTTCCAGCATCAGCGCTCCCCCCTATGGGCGAGGTGCCGGCGGTTCAGCGAGCGGCGAGGCATCGTGCTCCATCCGTCGGGGCTTCTACCTTCGACGGTACCGAGGCGGCGCATCGATTGTGGGGTGGTCTAGGTCAGACAGCCGCCGTGGCTGGAAGGACAGAAGACGCTGCCGATTGAGCGATCTCTGGCGCTGAAGCCAAGGCCACGAGCGGACGGGACTGCCAAGGGCTGACAGCGACGATGGACAATCTGGTACGCACCGTTCGCTTCAGACGTCACATCATCGCCTATTCAGACGGTGAGTTGCGCAGGCAGTTCAACGTCTGTTTCACAGCCCGAGTGACTGGGCCGGCCCGAGTACTTCGTCGGCGCTGCGGGGCTCTGTGCGCGGCTGTTGGTTGAGTTTGTGGCGTTCGATGGAGGATCGCCGGTAGACCTCCTTGCGGGCCCGCATGATGTTGCCCAGGGGTGCGTGTTCGGCGGTGACCCGCCAGGGTGTGAAGGACAGTGCGTCCATCTTCTCCAGATTCTCCGGCTGGGAGATGTCCTGCTGCGGCAGTCGCAGCTTGGCCACGGTGACGGATGGCGAGAGCTGCTCGGGCCACTCCACGGTGGTGTCCTCCACCGGCATGCGCTCCAGGTCGGTGCAGAGTTGGACCTGGATGTCGAAGGCGTAGGGCCGTTCCTGCAACTCAGCTTGCAGGGCCGGCCGGAAGACCTCCGCCCCCGAGGTCGGGTCGAGGGTGCGCCGGACCACCGCGGCGGCGGAGGACGGGTCGGGGGTGATGCGCACCTTGGCGATGTAGTCCCCGTGCCGGACCGCGCCCATGGTCCAGTAGCTCGACAGCAGCAGGTTTGCCGGAGGGGTCTTCGACAGGCGCAGGAAGGCCAGGAACTCGTCCCACGCCCAGTTGTCCTGGTCCAGTGTTCCCTTTCCGGTCACGAATTCGGTGAAGAAGCGATGTGCGCCGGGTCGGCCCTGGGAGAAGTAGGCCGGTGCGTTCAGGAAGAGTTCCTGGATGAAGAGGTAGTGCTCGACTGTGTTGCAGAAGAAGATCGGTCCGTTGATGTTGGCGTAGTCGAATGTGCCCGTGTCCGGTTCGTCTTCCAGCAGGGTGGGGCCGGGGATGTCGAACATCTTCAGTGCCAGTCCGGTGGCGGCGCCCAGTCGCGCGTCGGCTCCGGCGTGGGGCGAGCCGTTGGAGAAGCGAATGAGGGCGTCGTGGGTTCCCGGGGTCGCGTAGATGCCTTGGGCGTACTCGGGGGGCAGCCCGTCCAGGATCTCCACTTCTCCTCGGACCAGCCCGTAGCCCTTGGCATGGGCGTCGCGCAGGGCCCGTCCGGTGCCACCGGCCTCGACCGACTCGGCGATGTAGCTCTCGGTCTTCTCGATCACCGTCTGCACGTTGCGGTCGAAGTCCGGGTCGTCGTCTTCGACGTCAGGCGTGTAGCGGACGAACTGTGCTGCCATGACTTCGACCTCTCCTCGGAGAGCGTGATCGGACCTCAGGGAGTGGGAATCGCCGTCAGTCCTCCAGTTCAGCGAGCCAGCGCAGGGCACGCAGACCCGGCAGGAAGCAGTACTCGCCGCCGCGGGTGACCACGAAGCTGGGCAGGTTCTGCAGGCGACGCCGGACCGGCTTCTCCGGGATGGTGACGCTGCCGGTTCCACCGTGATGGCCGGCCACCGGGTCCTTCTCGCCGGGGTAGCCGATGAAGTTGCCGTCGTTGACCCATTCGGCCTTGATGAACTCAAACTGCCGTTCCAGGTGCGCTCCGAGGAAGACTCCGACCAGGCCCCGGTCGGCGCCGTCGTCCTCCAGCACGCCTTCGGGCAGTGCAGGACCGTAGGTGGTGCCGCGGCGGATGAGCCGGTGCATCCGCGCGTCGCCGATGATGGTGGCATCGCGGGGGTTGGTGCGCCGGATGTGCGCACCGGCGGGGCACCGGTACCCCCGGTCGTCGTTCTCCCGGTACAGGAAGTTGTTGACGCGGTGCGGATCGGCCGCCAGCTCCGGATCGTCGTGCTCCGGCGTCAGCGTCAGCGGCGCCCCGCTGGGCCAGCGCCCGACCATCTTGGCCGCCAGGAGTGCCTCCTCCTCGGCGCTGGAGCTGTTCGCGCGCAGGTACCGGCGCCAGGCCGCCACGTTGGTGTGGATCTTGCGAACGGCCGCGTAGGTCCCGTTGCGCCCCAGCACATCGGGGCTGGGCATGGGCGGCAGGCTGCCGGTTTCGTCGGGGTAGCCGAGGATGAACTCGCCCGCCTTGATCGGGGCTTCCTGCGGGTTGGAGCCTGGCAGCCCGACGCCCTCGATGTTCGGATGGCTGATGCCGTCACGGAAGCCGAAGGTGGTGCGCCCGGTCGGGAGCTGGTGGACGTCCTGCTGCCAGATCACCTGGACCCCGGGCGTGTCCTCGTAGGCGACACGGGCCCGCTCCAGCTCCTTGTTCAGCTGTCCCGTGTCGGAGGAGAGGGCGCTCAACGCGATGTGGACATCGCCGGTTCCGAACGGTGCCTCCCAGTGGGCCGGTGCACTCTCGCCCACGTCGCCGATCAGCTCCGCCCGGGCGGCCATGCCCTCACGAAACGCCCGTGGAAAGCTGTCCAGCGACTCCTGGGGCACCCCCAGGGCCCTCAGCCCCTGGTAGGTGAGTGCCACAGCCACCCAGGCGTCCTGGCTCCGGTCCGCACTGGGCAGACCACTCGCGGTCACCGGGAGTAGCCGCCGCAGCAGGGCACGCCCGGCGTGGCGGTCATCAACGCGCAGGATTACGAACTTTCCCTCGTACGGCACGGGCCGTGGACGCAGTGCCCCGCTCTGGACGTCATCGATGTCGACGCTCACGCCGGCCGCACTGCTGCTGTCCGCTGTGTTCATGGTCGCTTGTGCCCTCCATATCGGTCTCTGCCCGGGCAGCCATGCAATGGCCGACTCGCACCAGCCGACGCGGTCCACCGAGGGTGGGCGGGCTCCGAGGGTTGGCTGTGTCCGGGTTCTAGGCCGAGGCTTCCTCCAACAGCTTCTGGAAGGCAGGCGTGGCCACCAACTCCGCGTTGGCCGGGTTCTCCAGCGCCGCCCGGAACTCGGGGGTGTCCAGCACCTCCTGGAACGCGTCATCCACGCGCTGGTCCTTGAGAATCTGCTGAACGGTCAGATCGGGATAGGCGCTAACGAAGACCCCCGCGGGCTCCTGGTGGGCGACGAACCAGTCCTTCACCCCCGGATCTTTGACGCCGGGGAACCCTTCGCTGTGCGAGAAGACCTTGTCGAAGTTCGCCCCGATTACCGTCTTCGCGAAGTCGTCGATGTAGCTGTCCCAGGAGCCGTCGAAGACACTGGCGAACATAAACCGAGTGTCGTTGTCGAAGATCACGTGCCGGGCGTCATGCAGGGTGCCGACCTGGCGCACCGCCGCATCAATCCTCTCGGCACCCGCCGCGGCGGCCATCGCGGCGAGATCCTCACGCAACGCATCCGCATGGCCCGGCTTGATCTCGGTAAAGACGGTGAACTCGCTACAGACCCCAGCCGCCCTGCCCGGGCGCTCGGGGTGAGCTGACTGGGTTGCTCCTGTCTTCGCAGTCATCGTGAGATTCTCCCTGCCACGGATCGGTGCGAGGGTCGCCAAGCGCCCGAACATGAGGCGCCATCGCCCTCACGACTCAATCCTGGCCGAGGATGCACTGCCTTGCATCCTCGGGCCCTGGGCCCTGTGGTCACCTGAGGCGGATTCCCGGAAAACTCCGGCACTGCGGGGTCCGACCTGATCCCTCCCGTCCCGAGAAGCTCCCGAGGACAGATCCGGCCAGGCGCAAGAAGATGGAACCGGTGGGACGTGCCGAGTACGTCGTCGTCACCATTCTCGGGCAGCCACTTCCGCACGGCCGTGAAGACAGTGGCGCAGCCGATCGCACACCAACCCGTTGCGCCGCCGAGGCGGTCGGGACACCCTCTCGCGCCAAGCCCTACTCAAGTGGATCGCCACCCTGAACCCACACGGAGGCAAGCATGGGCGCCGTTCTCGGTGACGTACTGGGCTTCGCGGCCGCCGTCGCGGTCAGCCCGCACGGTTGTCCAGAAGGTCACGCACTCGGGGAGCGTTCCAGTTCCGGCCCTCGGCAGCTTTCTCACCACGGTCATAGAGCTCCTGGGCGAGTTGCACCGGGGAGTCGCCGTCCAGGTAGCGGGTGAAGACCTCCCGCACGATGGCGGCCTCTTCGGGGATGATCTGCGTGCCGGTCTTGTCGTACCCGTAGCGACGCCTGCCGGTATGGGGCCGCCCATCCTGCGCCCGGTCAATCATCGAATCGATCAGCCGGCGCGAGGTGTCATCACTGGAGCGGCAGGCGTGTGCCACCTCGATACGGAGAAAGAAACGGTCGTCCGGGTCCGCCAGATCGCGCCGGTTTGCCTGTCCATGAAGCGTGATGTCGTGGTCGTCTGCGATCTGCAACAGCTCTTCGAGATCGCGCGGTTGACGCATCAGCTGGTCGGGATGGTACGTCAACACGTGGCGGATGCGGCCCTTGCCGGCCTCGGCGAGCAGGGCGTCCCACCCTGGCGCTTGCGCTTGCGCTGCCATGCGGACCGGTTGTTGTCCACGAGACCTGATCCTCAGCGACGCTAAGCCCAAGTCGCTCGGCGACATCGCGGCAGATGCGCTCCTGACGCTCCACGCCTGTCTGGTCGTCGTCGTTGGCGTGGGAGATACGGCAATAGATCGCTGCGGTCTCGCCCGTCCAGTCGGAAGAGTGCTTCTTGGTCCGCTGAGAACCGGCGGCTTGCCTTGCCCGGAGGGCTCGCCGTAACCGGGCGTCTGTCTGCTGGTCTTTCTCGTCTGCGGTCATGGAAAGAGACCATGAACGCGGCTTGATCCACGCCACCCACCTCTACCCGGACGGCTGGTTCGACAACGGCGGCCCCGTGCGCACGATCCGCACCGGCATCGAGAAACGGCACACACCCGGCGCAGCGCCTGGAGGCGGATACGACTTGGCCGTCCGGCCGCCCAATAGGAGGACGCCCCCGACGGCCGTCGTAGAGACTCTGCCGCTGCACGTATTTGTTCAGGCCGAGGCGGCCTGAACAGGGCGGTTCAGCTCGGCCGCGCGCTATGCTGAGACAGGGCGGCTGACCTGCGAGAAGCCGCGAAGCTCCACCCCCGGGCACAGGGGGCGAGAACCCGCTACGCCGGTAAGGCACTCCGCTGCCCGCGGGTTCAAATCTCTTCCATGCAACGGCCGCAGCCTGCGTCGATGGCCTCAGCCTCACGGCTTCGAGCGACAGGGGGAGGGGGCGCGTAGACCCGTAGTGGACACGCAGTGGACGGAAGGACCGGGAAGGATCAGGAAGCCGGAAGAGGAAGTCGGAAGCGACTAGCCCCCTGACCAGCGAAAACAGGAAGAGACCGGCTGGATGGGGAAGATCACGGACGATTCTAAAAGGACTCAGCCTCGGCACGCATCGGCTGAGGGCTTCCCCGTGACTCGCGTGATCGACGACCTGGAGCAACCCTTGGTCGTCGGCGGTCACCCGGTGACGTTCTGGCATCTGATCGAGGAGGGCGACAGGAAGGCGACGTACGGCGAGCTGGGCGCGGTCCTCCGGGATCTGCACTCCCTTAGCCTGCCGGGCACACTGTCTCTGCCCCCGTATCCGGTTCTCGACCGGACGGAGCGACGGCTGAACGCGGCGGTCGGCATACCCGAGGACGATCGAGCGTTCCTGCAGAAGCGTGCACGTGAGCTTCGGGATCGTGTGGCAGACCTGCGGTTCGAGTCCAAGAAGGGTCCCGTGCATGGGGATGCCCATGTGCAGAACCTCATGGTGGACCGCAATGATCAGGTAATCCTGATCGACCTGGAACGGTTCAGCTTCGACTTTCCCGAGTGGGACCTGATGGTCACCGCCACGGAGCATCACAGTCTCGGTTGGCAGACCAAGGACGAATACGGCGCCTTCGTCGGCGCGTACCGGCGTGACCTCCGTACGTGGTCGGGCTTCCCCACCCTGCGGGCCGTGCAGGAATTCAACATGACGACGTGGCTCATGCAGAACATCGCAGAGAGTGCTGAGACGGCGGCCGAGTACGCCCGCCGGATCTCTTCGCTACGGAACGAGGATGCGCCGCGCAACTGGAGCGCGGGCTGATCGCGCCGACTCGTCGTTGAGCCGGTTCATCGCGTCACGTAGCTGCCCGTTGAACTGCTTCACGATGGGGTCTGCCGCATGCGTGGCCAGCGCACGTTGGAAGTCGCCCACGTACCGCTGGAACCGTGCGGACTCCAAGGCGTCCCCGGCTTCGACGGCGAGACCAGCCGTCGTCACGGCGGCTTCAAGGTCCCCATTGATCAGCTGGCTCTGCGCCAGCACCATGCGGCAGAAGCCAAGAGTGCGTGCGTACTTGGGGTCGGTGAGCGCCACGGCACGTTCGGCGAAGCGCACTGCTTCGGAGCCCTGTCCGAGGTCGCGGAAACAGTGGCAGAACTCGCCGATCAGCTCGGCTTCGTCCATGTAGGAGAGCCACGCAGGATCGTCGGCGCCGTCCGCTCGCTCGAAGAACCGCTCAGCCTCACTCATGGCGCGGGCAGCGCCCTTGCGGTCCTGTGCGGTAGACAGGGCACGTGCCTGGAGCCGGGATCGCCGCCGGTGGGCGGCTCCTAGATGACGTGGAGGCTTGAAGGGGCGCGGGCCCGCCGCAGAGAGCTTCGATGTCCGACATCGGGAGGACCCGGGGGGCAGATCTCCCCCTCGTCCTACAGCTGGCCTCGCCCTGCGATTGATCCGTAGCTCTATCCAGAACAGCCGATGGAAGTCATTTCGGTAGCTCGGGAGGTTCTGAGGCTGAGAGGATATTTGGTGTGGGCGGATTGCTCTTTATCTCCTTTGCTCCGGCGCCTGGTCCTCCGCCAGCTTCTCTGCCACCAGTTCCCGCAACTGCTGATTCCCGGCCGACAAGCACGGTTTTGGCCGTCGCGCGCGTTCCCAGACCCGGTTCCCGGGTGCGCGGTGGCCGGGCTCATCCGCCCGGCCTACCGTGATGAGTGGGGGTGGGCGTGCGCTGTGCCGAATGCACGAGGAGGCCACGGGTGTCCTTTGGCGGTGGGCTGGAGTGGCTGAGGGCCCGTGATCCGGGCCTGCGGGCGGTGCGTCGTTCGGCGCGGGTGACGCTGGTGGCCTGCACGGGGTTCTACGTGGCGCGCTACGGCCTGGGGAACCATGTCGCGGCGGTCTACGCGCTGTTCGGCGCGATCGCTTCCGGTGGGATGTCCTTCGTCCCGGGTACGCCGCGTGAGCGCGCCCTCACGCTGCTGGCGGCGCTGCCGGTCGCGGCTGCGCTGGTCACCCTGGGTACCGTGCTCGGGGTGCACTCGTGGACGGCGGCACTCGGGATGCTCGGGGTGGGCTTCCTGGTGTCCTACGCGGGGGTGGGTGGGCCCCGGGTGGGGGGGCTGGCAGGCGGCCTCCTGGCGTTCTACATTCTGGCGTGCATTCCGCCGTACGCCCCGGCGACGCTGGGGGCGCGCCTGGCCGGGCTGGCGACCGGGATGGTGCTGATGGCGGCGGCGGAGAGGTGGCTGCTGCCGGCTCCCGCGCCGGGGCGTTACGCGGACCGGCTGGCGCGCGCCGCGGCGGTGGCGTCCCGGACGCTGCGGGAGCTCGCGGCGGAGCCGCGGTCACCACCGTTGGACAGCCCGGAGCGGCTGATGACGGCGTCGCAAGAGCTGCGGATGAGCCGGGTGCCGGACGACGAGCGCCCGACGTCGGCGTCGGCGCGGCACCGGGCGCTGTGCCAGGGCGCCACCTACATGCGTCATCTGCTGGCCCAGACCAGGCAGTTGACGCAGGACGCCCGCGACACCCCCGGCACCCGCGACCCCGCGGCGTCCCGTCTGCTGCTGGCGTCGGCCACCGCATGCCACGACGCCGCCCTCGGGCTGTCAGGCCGGGGCCCGGCGCCTTCCGACGCCCCATACACCGCCGCCGCGGCGGACTTCAAAGCCCACCGCATCCGCCCGCCGATACAGGGCGCGAACAGCGCGGCCGTGGTGCACGGCGGCGCGATCGCCCTCGACATCGCGTACACCGGGACCTTCCTGGTCACGGCGGTGCGGATCGCGCTCGGCGCGCCCGTGCCCCCGGATGCGACGCCGCCTGCGGAGCGGCCGGGCCCGTTCTGGTACGCAGGGCGGTCCCCGCTCTCGCTCTATGCGCGCCGTCTGCAGGCCCATCTGACACCACGGTCGGTGTACTTCCAGAACGCCGTCCGGATCGCGCTGGCCCTGGCGGCCGCCCGGCTGATCGTGGGCGTGCTCGATCTGGCACACGGCAACTGGGCACTGCTGGCCACCATCACCGTGATGGGGACCAGCGCCGCGGGCACCCGCACAGCGATGTGGCCGGCATTCGGCGGCACGCTCGCGGGGGCCGCCGTGGCAGCTGTGATGGTGTACTTCGTGGGCGACCACCTGGTGGTGTACGCGGTCGTGATGCCGCCCCTGTACCTTCTGGCGTTCTCGGCGAAGCCCGTGCTCGGCGTGGGGTGGAACCAGGCGTTCTCCACGATCGCCACGATCGCCGTCTTCGCCCAGCTCGTTCCCACCGGACCGCGGGTGGCCGCGGTCCGGTTCACGGACATCGTCATCGGCGGCGTCACCGGCGCCCTGGTCGGGCTGCTGGCCTGGCCGCAAGGCGGCGGCGGAGAGCTGCGGCGGGCCTGCTCTCGGCTGCTGGACCAGGGCACCCGTGCCGTCACCGAGATCATCGACACCATCGCCGGGGGCGGGAGGACCGGCGACGCGCTTGCCCGGGCCCGCCTCGCCCAGGTGATCGCGGAGGCGAGTTACGCGCAGTACGCCACCGAGCGCGGTGACCCGGACCCGGCACACCCCTCCGACAAGGACTGGATGGCCATCCTGCTCGCCGGGAACCGGGTGATCACCATGGGGCAGACCCTGGTCGACCACTGCCCGCCGGGCGCGCTGGCGGCCTGGCCGCGCAGCGCCGCACATCTGCGCGACGCCGCCCACCATCTGCGGCTGACCGCGCTGCCGCTGATGTACGACCTGCGTTCCAGGAAGCCATGCCGAGCGTCCGTCGAGCCCCCGGCCCCGGACGTGCCGACGGAGCACGCCGTCATCGCCGACGTGTGCGCCGCCTCGGACGGCCGGGCCCCCGACCCGCTGCTGTACTACGCCGTCGACGCCGCCATCTGGCTGGCGAGCCTGCAGCGGGTGGTCACGGCAATCAGTCCGCCCACGGAAGGTCGGACAGCAGCGCAGGGTTGACCACCGCGAGGTTCGTGGCGACCAGGTCCTCGGCGCCGGCGAGATGGCGGCCATTCTGTTCCGCAAGATCACCGCGCTGTGGCTGGCCGTCCCAGGCGGCCTCGCTCTCGCCCTGTCGCCATCGATGCCACCGCCGCCACCGTGAACCTTGCCGGACACGCCCTCTGACACCCGCTTTAAGGAGTTCGATCGGGGTCCTACCGCGCCTATGCGTACACACGGTCGCCGGTGGCATTGGGTCCCCCAGTATCTGGTCTGATCCGAGGTCGTCCGTCGTGATTGATGTCAGTTGGTGATGCCAGCCGTCGAGCGAGGCAGGCGCATGGAAGATGCGGGCACGCCCCTGGAACCGGCTTTGGCCGGCAGCTCCGTTGCCGTGGCAGACTGCAGACCGCTGTCGTGGTCTGCCTCCGTTGCTGTCACTGCCGTTGATCAACACACGGACCTGGTGCACGCTTTCCAAGTCTGTTGGTGGTCGCCTGGGATGTGCGCGGAGCCGTTCACCTGCGTTCATGCCTGTCCGCGCGTTCAACCGGGCTGGCGGTCCGGTCCCGGCTGAACGCCGATGACCGTCGCTGAATGAGACGGAAACTGAGACGGGCAAGGCACTGCGTGATCAGGTCGTTCGGATGAACCAGCCTGAGGCGGATCCGGCCGTCGCTGGGCTTCCTCGGTGGCCTGGTGGGTGCAGCAGCCGACGGCGTTGTGGTCTGCCCGGGCCTGACCAGCCACACAGAGGTGGGTGGTCTACGACCCGGCGGACGAAATGAAGTAGCAGCTGCTGCGGCGAATGCGCCTTTATTTCGGCGGCTTCCGCCCTTGCCGCCGCAGACCGGTCCGGACCGCAGCCACGAGCGCCCGTGCGGCGATGCCCACGAGCAACAGACCGGAGGTCATCTGGAGCATGACCACCACCCTGCCCGTCTCGGACCGAGCGACGATGTCCCCGAACCCCACGGTGGTGAACGTTGTGAGCGTGAAATACAGCGCATCGGTTCTGTTCAGAGGCTCGCTGAAGGAACCGGGAACAGCACGTTCGAGCAGGTAGTAGGCGCTCGCGAAGAGGACCAGATACATGGCCAAGGTGGTGGCCAGGGCTTCGACGGCCTTCAGCAGCGGATGAGGCGAGTGCGCGATGAGCCAGACCTCCCACCCGAAGACCAGGACCACCGCCAGCAGTCCACACATGAGGAGGACTGAGGTACCGACCGTGGCGGGCCTGTCCAACGGCAACAGGTAGTACACCGTGACCAGGCCGACAGCGATGCACAGCGTCCGGGTGACGGACATAGCCGTGACCCGTCGTCGTTGCTGGCTGGGATTCGCCGCCTTGCCTCGACGGGGTGTGGCTCGGTCAGCTGCTGGGTTGTTCATCTCGAGTCTCTTCGACCGCTCGGGCGCGAGAGACGGAAACCGAGACGGGCGACGGTCTAGGGGGAGTGCCGAGCACGGATCGCGATGGCGCTTGCCAGCACATCAATTTTCATGGAGTCGGGCTGAGTACCTCGTCGGCGCTGCGGGGTTCTGCGCGCGGCTGCTTGTTGAGTTTGTGGCGTTCGATGGAGGATCGCCGGTAGACCTCCTTGCGGGCCCGCATGATGTTGCCCAGGGGTGCGTGCTCGGTGGTGACCCGCCAGGGCGTGAAGGACAGCGCGTCCATCTTCTCCAGATTGTCCGGGCCTGAGATGTCCTGCTGCGGCAGTCGCAGCTTGGCCACGGTGACGGGCGGCGAAAGCTGCTCGGGCCACTCCACGGTGGTGTCCTCCACCGGCATGCGCTCCAGGTCGGTGCAGAGTTGGACCTGGATGTCGAAGGCGTAGGGCCGCTCCTGCAGTTCGGCTTGCAGGGCCGGTCGGAAGACCTCCGGCGCGGAGGCCGGGTCGATGGCGCGCCGGACCACCGCGGCGGCGGAGGACGGGTCGGGGGTGATGCGCACCTTGGCGATGTAGTCCCCGTGCCGGACCGCGCCCATGGTCCAGTAGCTCGACAGCAGCAGGTTCGCCGGAGGGATCTTTGACAGGCGCAGGAAGGCCAGGAACTCGTCCCACGCCCAGTTGTCCTGGTCCAGCGTTCCTTTCCCGGTCACGAACTCGGTGAAGAAACGATGTACGCCGGGTCGGCCCTGGGAGAAGTAGGCCGGTGCGTTCAGGAACAGTTCCTGGATGAACAGGTAGTGCTCGACTGTGTTGCAGAAGAAGATCGGTCCGTTGATGTTGGCGTAGTCGAATGTGCCCGTGTCCGGTTCGTCTTCCAGCAGGGTCGGGCCGGGGATGTCGAACATCTTCAGTGCCAGTCCGGAGGCGGCGCCCAGTCGCGCGTCGGCTCCGGCGTGGGGCGAGCCGTTGGAGAAGCGAATGAGTGCATCGTGGGTTCCCGGAGTCGCGTAGATGCCCTGGGCGTACTCGGGGGGCAGCCCGTCCAGGATCTCCACTTCCCCTCGGACCAGCCCGTAGCCCTTGGCATGGGCGTCGCGCAGGGCCCGTCCGGTACCGCCGGCCTCGACCGACTCGGCGATGTAGCTCTCGGTCTTCTCGATCACCGTCTGCACGTTGCGGTCGAAGTCCGGGTCGTCGTCTTCGACGTCAGGCGTGTAGCGGACGAACTGTGCTGCCATGACTTCGACCTCTCCTCGGAGAGCGTGATCGGACCTCAGGGAGTGGGAATCGCCGTCAGTCCTCCAGTTCAGCGAGCCAGCGCAGGGCACGCAGACCCGGCACGAAGCAGTACTCGCCGCCGCGGGTGACCACGAAGCTGGGCAGGTTCTGCAAGCGGCGCCGGACCGGCTTCTCCGGGATGGTGACGCTGCCGGTCCCGCCGTGATGGCCGGCCACCGGGTCCTTCTCGCCGGGGTAGCCGATGAAGTTGCCGTCGTTGACCCACTCGGCCTTGATGAACTCAAACTGCCGTTCCAGATGGGCCCCGATGAATGCTCCGACCAAGCCGCGGTCGGCTCCGTCGTCCTCCAGCACGCCCTCGGGCAGCGGCGGGCCGTAGGTGGTGCCGCGGCGGATGAGCCGGTGCATCCGCGCGTCGCCGATGATGGTGGCATCGCGGGGGTTGGTGCGCCGAATGTGTGCACCAGCGGGGCACCGGTACCCCCGGTCGTCGTTCTCCCGGTACAGGAAGTTGTTGACGCGGTGCGGATCGGCCGCCAGCTCCGGATCGTCGTGCTCCGGCGTCAGCGTCAGCGGCGCCCCGCTGGGCCAGCGCCCGACCATCTTGGCCGCCAGGAGTGCCTCCTCCTCGGCGCTGGAGCTGTTCGCGCGCAGGTACCGGCGCCAGGCCGCCACGTTGGTGTGGATCTTGCGAACGGCCACGTAGGTCCCGTTGCGCCCCAGCACATCGGGACTGGGCATGGGCGGCAGGCTGCCGGTTTCGTCGGGGTAGCCGAGGATGAACTCGCCCGCCTTGATCGGAGCTTCCTGGGGGTTGGAGCCGGGTAGTCCGACGCCCTCGATGTTCGGATGGCTGATGCCGTCACGGAAGCCGAAGGTGGTGCGCCCGGTCGGGAGCTGGTGGACGTCCTGCTGCCAGATCACCTGGACCCCGGGCGTGTCCTCGTAGGCGACACGGGCCCGCTCCAGCTCCTTGTCCAGCTGTGCCGTATCGGAGGAGAGGGCGCTCAACGCGATGTGGACATCGCCGGTTCCGAACGGTGCCTCCCAGTGGGCCGGTGCACTCTCGCCCACGTCGCCGATCAGCTCCGCCCGGGCGGCCATGCCCTCACGAAACGCCCGCGGAAAACTGTCCAGCGACTCCTGGGGCACTCCCAGGGCCCTCAGCCCCTGATAGGTGATCGCCACAGCGACCCAGGCCTCCTGGCTCCGGTCCGCGCTGGGCAAACCACCCGAGGTCACCGGGAGCAGCCGCCGCAGCAGGGCGCGTCCGGCATTGTGGTCATCAACGCGCAGGAAGACGAATCTTCCGTGGTACGGCACGGGCCGTGGACGCAGTGCCCCGCTCTGGACGTCGTCGATCTCGACGCTCACGCCGGCCGCGCTGCTGCTGTCCGCTGTGTTCATGGTCGCTTGTGCCTCCGCGTCGGTCTCTGTTTGGACAGCCCGGCAGCGGCTGGTGCGCGCCTGTCGACGCGGTCCACCGATGGTGGGTCGACTCTCTGAGGGTCGGCTGTGTCCGGGGTTCTAGGCCGAGGCTTCCTCCAACAGCTTCTGGAAGGCCGGGGTGGCCAGCAACTCGGCGTTCGCCGGGTTGTCCAGCGCCGCCCGGAACTCGGGGGTGTCCAGAACCGCCTGGAACGCCTCGCTTACGCGCTGGTCCTTCCAGACCTGCTGAACGGTCAGATCGGGATATGAGCTGACGAAGACTCCCGCGGGCGCCTGGTGGGCGACGAACCAGTCCTTCACTCCCGGATCGGCGACGCCGGGGAACCCTTCGGTGTGCGAGAAGACCTTGTCGAAGCGGTCCCCGACTTCCGTCTGGGCGAAGTCGTCGATGTAGGTGTCCCAGGAGCCGTCGAAGACGCTCGCGAACATGTGCCGGGTGTCGTTGTCGAAGATCACGTGCCGTGCGTCGTGCAGGGTGCCGATCTGGCGCAAGGCCGCATGAACCCTCTCGTCATTCGTCGCGTCGGCGAGCATGGCGAGATCCTCACGCATGGCATCCGCATGGCCCGGCTTGATCTCGGTGAAGACGGTGAACTCGTTGCAGACCCCGTCCGACCTGCCCGGGCGCTCTGGGTGAGCCGTTTGGGTTGCACCTGTCGTCGCAGTCATTGTGGGAGTCTCCTGCCACGGATCGGTGCGAGGGTCGCCAGGCGCCCGAACATGAGGCGCCATCGCCCCCACATGTCAATCCTCACTGCGGTTGCACTGCCTCGCATCCCGGACCCTGGGCATGGTTGTCACTTGATTCGGATTCCCGGGAAACTCCGGTGCTGCGGGGTCCAGCCTGATCCTTCCCGGTCCGGAGAAGTTCCCGAGGACAGATCCGGCCAGGCGCAGGAAGATGGAACCGGTGGGACGTGAGTACGTCGTCGTCACCATTCTCGCGCAGCCATTTCCGGACGGCCGTGAAGACAGTGGCGCAGCTGATCGCACACCGACCCGTTGTTCCGCCGAGGCGGCCGGGACATCCTCTCGCACCGAGCCCTACTCGACTGGATCGCCACCCTGATCCCACGCGGAGGCAACCATGGGCGCAGTTCTCGGGGACGTTCTTGGCTTCGCGGCCGCCGTCGCAGTCAGTCCGCTCCCGATCATCGCCATCATCCTCATACTCGCCACGCCTCGGGGACGTCTCAACGGAGTCCTTTTCACCATCGGCTGGATCCTGGGACTCTCGGCACTGGGCGCGGTGATGCTGGCGATCGCCTCCCCCGCAGGTGCCTCCACAGACAACCATCCGGCCACCTGGGTGGGAGCCCTCAAAATCGCCCTGGGCCTGTTTCTCGTACTCTTCGGCGCCCGGCAATGGCACCGACGCCCAAAGGATCCCTCGCAAGCCCAGCTGCCGAAGTGGATGAGCGCGATCGACCGCCTCACGCCGGTCAAGGTCTTCGCACTCGGACTGGCCCTGGCCGCCCTCAACGCCAAGAACGCCCCGCTGACCATCGCCGCGGGGGCCGCGATCGGCTCAGCCGGCCTGCCGGTAGGGCAGCAGATCGCAGCTCTGGCGATCTTCGTCCTGATCGCCACCCTCGGTCTACTGGCTCCACTGGGAGTCTTCCTGCTCGGGGGAGAACGAGCCAAGACCACGCTCGGCAACTGGAAAGACTGGGCAGCTCAGCACAATGTCGCGGTGATGGCGGTCCTGTTCTTCGTCCTAGGGCTGAAACTGCTCGGGGACGGCATCGGCATCCTCGCCTCCTGACAGGCTTACTCGCCTCGCTGCTTTGGCGCGAGTGATCAGGGCCCGTAAGCTCCCGCGCGTCGGGCGGTCTGTGGGCCTGCCCTCTGCGCTCCCACGCCTCGCGGTGGGGAGAAGACCGGTGCTGTGGAGCGGGGCGGTCCTGACCAGTGGACCCCGTGTGGACCCATGGACCCCGAGCGAGTCAAGGGGGCAGAGGGTTTTCACCCGCTCCGCTCCAGGTGGGACGGGGCCGAGGGGGGTTGCTTGAGCGGCCGAAGGGAACGGTCTTGAAAATGGTCGTTGCATGCGAAGTCACCCGTTCAGCGCTGACGGCAACCTTGACGGCAACGACAGCGCACAGAGACCGTTGATCGCGACTCTCAGCGATCAGCCGTGGGGAAGGCGCAGGCTCCGCCCAACTGTCCGCCCGATCCTACGGATCAGAAGGTTGCAGGTTCGAATCCTGCCGAGTGCACACAGGTCAAAGCCCCCTCGGGATCACTTAGGTTCTAACGATCACCGCAACACCCGACCTTCGGGGACGCGATGGCCTTCGAGATCCGAGAGATCCGGACACCGCAGGGGAAGAAGAAGCT